>CAXBPM010000095.1:0-9535 GCA_963977345.1 uncultured Roseivirga sp. | reverse complement strand
GTCAATAGTCAATAGTCAATAGTCAATAGTCAATAGTCAATAGTCAATAGTCAATTAGGGAAACTTTAAATGCCAGATAAGGTTGCCCTGATTCCTGTTCCACTGATTTACTGATTCCTGATCCCCTGATTCCTGACCCACTGTTTCCCTGATCAACCGATTCACTGAATGCTAAGGAAATTCTGAAGGATGCGTTCCCCTATTTTTCCACTTTTTTCGGGATGGGCCTGTAAAGCGTAGAAGTTATCCTTGTTCAGAGCCGCACTGAACGTATTCACATAGTCAGTCGTAGCAATCGTATAATCACTTGTTTCTGCATAATAGCTATGCACGTAATACACATAACTATCCGCTTCTATTCCTTCAAATAACGGTCCAGTGGTATGCTCCAGGTTATTCCAGCCCATCTGAGGCACTTTTAAAGTGGGCTCAAACTTCTTTACCTGAACATCGAAGATGCCAAGGCAATCGGTATTGTTTTCTTCGGAATGAGTGCACATCAGTTGCAAACCCAAGCAAACGCCAAAAACGGGCTGTTTCAGGTCTTTAATCACTTCGTCCAGTTTTCTTTCCTTCAGAAATCGCATGGCAGTACTGGCCTCGCCCACGCCTGGAAAAATGACGCGATCTGCCGAACGAATCACTTCAGGATCAGCACTGAGCACTGGAGAAACGCCCAAACGTTCAAGCGCATAGGTGACAGACTGTACATTGCCCGCATTATAATCTACAATAACTACACTCATATTTTTGAATGAAAAAGCGGTTTAAACTACCGCTTCTTTTCTTTGTTTTAATTTTGCTTCAATTTTAGATTTAATCTCAGGTAGCGACTTATACAACTGCTCGTATGACTCAATAATGAAGTAATTCTCCTGCATTTTATCTTTCCTGTAAGGCGTATCCAAAATCTTATCTACGTCATATTCAAAGTGATTGGGCTCATCGCTCAACGAGTATTTAGTTTCGCCCGCAGACGATAATATTCCTGCTCCGTATATTTTCACTTCACCATCTTCTCTGATCAAACCAAACTCAATGGTATACCAGTAAATCCTTGATAATAAATGAATTGCCCATTCGTCTTCAATCCATTCGTGACCAAACTGACTGATGGCCTGAAGGAAGTCTACAAAAGCCTGATTGGCCAACAGCGGAATGTGCGCAAATACATCATGAAACATATCTGGCTCTTCCAAATAGTCCAACTGACTCATTTTTCGCACCCAAGTAGTAGCAGGGAATTTCTTATTGGCCATAAGCTCAAAGAAAAGACCGTCCTCCACAATACCGGGCACCGCGTAAATCTCCCAACCTGTTAAACCACGAAGTATCTCATTGGTTTCCTCAAAGTTTGGAATACCTGCATTGGTGAAGTTTACCAGCTTTAAGCCCTTGTTAAATTCAACGGTTGCTGCTTTGGGCAAACTCGGAAACTGTCGGTCGAAGAGGATTCCCCACACTTTCTGGTCTTCGGCTGTGTAATTCTCGTAAATCTGTTTCATTCTTTTCTTTTTAAAGACTCCGCTGGAATGGGTTAAAAACAAAAAACCCGATTCTTGCGGAATCGGGTCATATATGTTTGATTAATTGTTTCTATTCAATTTACATAGCGCAGCCGTTCCGATCGTTCGGGTAGTAATAGTAATAATGATGATGTGCGCTGTTATGTAACATTGCGTCAAAGGTAAAATGCATTTCCGAATTGGCAATTCTTTTTTTAAAAAAGAATTGGGTGGGAACGAAAATCTGTTTAGGGTTTATTGTTTAAAGTCTCTCGATTATTCAATTTTGTCACCACATCAAAACAAAACCATTGGTTATTATGGAAGTTTTGGGCAACTTCGATATATGGATAAGTTGTCCGAGACCAGTAAAAGCGAAAAATGAAAGACCCTAAGAGGGAATATACAGGGCTTCTGGATAGTCGATTCAAAAAGAGTAAGAAGATTGCCCTTGAGAAATTGATAACACCTTCCAAGAGAGGCAGTAACATTCCGAATGGGACTTT
This sequence comes from uncultured Roseivirga sp., assembly GCA_963977345.1. Lineage (GTDB taxonomy): Bacteria > Bacteroidota > Bacteroidia > Cytophagales > Cyclobacteriaceae > Roseivirga. Next base: position 7,524 of record CAXBPM010000095.1, on the reverse strand, counting down.
GGTAATTATGCCTTCAAATGACAGTCAAATAAGATTGAAAATTCTTGATAAGGACACTCCCAACAAAGGTTTTTCAATACCCCTAATCCTAAATAATTTAGCATTAGAAAACGGAATTACAGCCAACTATCTCAATTGGTTTCTTTCGAGAGAATTTGTGAAAAAATATTTAGCTCATTTTGCTAGCGGAAGTGTATTTATCAGAATACCGAGGCACGTTTTATATGACTTAGTAATTCCAATCCCCCCACACTCGAGAAAATACATAAGTAATAAGGAGGTAATAATTAAAATTGAGGAGAATCCATTTAGGGAATTAATTGGTGGGTTTTATAATGACTACAGATTAAACTTAAAGAATGAAAGATACCGAACCGCGATAATATTAGCTGGAGCAATTTCGGAAGCTATTTTATATCAATTACTTCTTGACAATGAAACAGACAAAAAGATGCTTGAAAATGATAGAACACTTGGTTTAGGTAAGTTGATAACTTACGTGAAATTACTGAAATTAGATAAACACCTTGATTTTCCTTTAACCCATTTTGAAGACATTCAGAAAAAGAGAAACTCTGCCATACACATAGGTGTTGCAGTAAAAAAGGAGAAAGAATTCATGAGAGATGACCTGAACTGTTTCGACCAAATAATTAAACAGTTTGGTATATAAAAACAAGTTAGATTACAGCAATTCCCCTGTAGTGTATTCTCCGAACCTGTGATACCTTATGAGCCAAAGGACTCTGTCCGTTAATGCTGTAAATCCATCATGCAAGTCATTCCGTAGGAATCCTTTCACGTCCCACAAGTCAAACCCACCCGTGTTTCTAAAAACCAGAAGTCTCGGGACTTACAGGATGAGGGCTCTGTGATTCTAAGGCACCTAGCCATAATCCCTCGAAGATTTTAACTAAAACCCAATCAAATCTCTAAATTCAAGTCATGATTGGAAACACTTTAAAAAAATGAATACAATTGGCCAAAATGAAGTTCTCAAAACCCATTAAATACAGCTTCGTGTTTTTAACACCAATGCTCATCGGATTAGCAGTTTTGAACCACACCAATTTCCTGAATTATGAAAGGCCATTAACCTTCGATCAATACGATCAAATAACATTTGAGAACTTTCGGGGCTTGGAGTTCTTCAAGAAATCACTCTATGGAAATAAAAGGTTTGCATACGTTGTTACATCCATTGAAAGTGAAGTTGATTATAATTCTGTAACCGTTTGGTCTTTATTTCACCCGTCACGCTCTTTCGTTTATAAAAAGAACACGAACAGCAAAGAGCTTTTAACCCATGAAAAATATCACATAAAAATAGCCGAACTATTTGCTCGAAAGGCCAAAAAGAGCATATCTCAACTTAGTTCTTTTGAAAAAGAAGAAGCTGTGAGAATAATTAAAAATGCAAAACAAGAGGAAAGAGCATTTCAAAAAGAATATGATTACAACACTTTTCATAGCTATGTTTTAAGCGAGCAAAAAAGATATGAGAAAGAAATCGACAGTTTGTTAAATTTGCTGGCCGAGTTTAAAAAAGCTAAAATTACTTTGAATGATTAGAGTCAAACACTTCCTTTTTATAGTAAGCTGCCTAATACTAACAAGCTGCAACACCAAAAATCATCAATTCCCTCTTGATAAGAGGTATTGGGACCCCAATGACTACGACAAGGTGGGGAAAGAATTACGTTATAATTATGAAAGTGATGAAAAGCTACCAACGTTCGACAATCCAGAAAATAAGATAATCGTAGAAAAACTTACTGATGAACAGAATTTCAAAGTTGTTCTTGAAGACAATGAATTAGGCTTAAAACATAGAAATGAAGTTGCAGAAAAATTCTTTGCCGAATGGAAAGACATGTCTGGCATCTATACAGCAACTGACAGACAAGACAAATATCTTTATGATATAGAAATGCTGGCTGTATGGCATTTTGGTTTAGGACTTCAACTGAGATACTTCAAACTGGGAAATGACCTACTCAAAGAAAGTGCAGATGATCCAGACGCTCAGCAAGTCAGAAGTAGCATTAATTCTAATGTCAATATTTTGATAAATAACTACCTATTCTATTTAGATGAAGTAAATAATGAAAATGCCTTCACTGAAGCAGGCAAAGTGAAATTTGCAGGTGGAATTGACAAATATTTCTCAGAGTTAATCAAACTCTACCCTAAAGCAAACTATAGCGGAATGAAAACCAAGGCAGAGTTAATGCTCAAAAAAAGCGAGTCAGAAAGCATTAGGACTTCCCTAGAAGAACTAATAGCATTAATCACTGTCGCGGGTTCTCCGAACCTGTGACGCTCTATGAGCCAAAGGACTCTGTCCGTTAATGCTGTAGCTAAACCATTGGTCAGACCACCCGGAGTGGTCAGACCAATTTGCGTTCACAGTACAAACATCTTCCAAGTCATTCCGTAGGTCACGAAACTTCGGGGTCTAACGTCCCACAAATCAAACTCACCTGTGTTTCTGAAAAAGATCCTTACAGGATGACTTAAAGCAAGCAGATACTGAAACACTCCGAAGCTTCGGAGCAGGATGATGCATAAAAAAGCCCCAAGACTTTCATCTTGAGGCTTTGAACGAAAGCGTTCAAACGATGAATACTTCCTACATTAATCGTTCTTTAATACCTTCAAAGCGTAGCCCTTTAGTTGAAATTCAGTGAGGACAGTCTGGGCAGTAAATGTCAGTTTAGCCAATGGTAATAAGTCGCTCTTTTTTATTTGCCCTAGTGACTGTCCACAGATCATGAATTCTACACCCGCAGCACTGAGCTCATTGAGGAGTTCAATATTCGGGTTATCCATTTTATGCATTTTATTATACGCCTCATTGGTCATAAAAGACTGAGAGGCAAGGCCATGTACTGCAGCAACAAACTTAATATTCTTCTGAGGAATACCTGCGCCTGCATGTAGATTGATCAAACGCCCTATTTCTCCTAAACCCCAGTTAACAACGTCTGGCTTAATCCCACGGCTGTCCTCTTCCTTGGGATCAATTTTTTCAAAAACCGTAAAGTCCACCACTACTTTGTATTCCATATTTGGGTTAGGCTTATAATCAACCTCATTAACATCAACCACCAGTGCAGCTATGTTTTTCACTATTGGTAATAATATCGGCTGATCCCAAAATTGTTCATCTGTTCGGGTAGGGCATTTTTCTTTCAGTAAACTCAGCACTTTAGCGTTATCCTTTTCCCATTGTTTGGTCAGTGCATCAAATTCCGCTTTATCCTTGGCCAAGACCATCACCGAAAAATGCGTTGAATCACCATCATCACCTTTATCTACAAACGAGCTCACATCAAAGCCATATAACTTGTCGTACTTCTGAAGATTGGATAAAGATTTAGCCAGTTGGATTTTCGCATCCAAAAAAACCAACGAATCTCCTGGCGCGCTGGAGCATATAAAACTTGAGCCAAAAGGATAGTGTTGCGCTTGAACGGAAAAAGACAAGAAAAGGCAGAAAGCCAAAAATAAGCGTATCAGGTTTTTCATGAAAAAATATTTTGGTTGAAAAAAAATATCCTACAATATACTCATTAATCACCTGTAAATCATGAAGTAGTACAAAGCGAGTCACTCAAGAAACAGAACCTTTGCAAGGCTGTTCATGCAGTTATATCAGTCCTTGTGGATGAATAGCAAACCATTGGTCTAACCACTTGGAGTGGTCTGACCAATTTGCGTTGGCGGTAACTTGTGGCTTTGCGATACTCAGCGTCCTTCGCGGTTAAACCCCGTTATACCTTACTTAACTTCTGAATACCCTCCAGCAGTCGGTCTACATCAGAAGTTGAGGTATATAGGTTTGGGGTTACGCGGATAGCTTCTTCATTTCCTGGTAAATTTCGTTTTACGGTAAATACGCCAAAGTCATCATAGAGCCTATTGATTACTTCACCCGCATCTAGGTTACGTAGTTTGAAGGTAGCCATGGCGCAGCTTCTTTTCGCTTCGGTGGGCGTAAGCAATTCCGCATTGGCAATCCCTCCTATTTCCTTTGTCCAGTAGTTCTGCAAGTAGCGAAGTCGTGCTTCTTTCACGGGTATGGTCACCATATTATTAAATTCTGCTGCCTTGGGTACCGTTAGCAAAGTGGGGAATGATAGCGTTCCGAAGTGGCCTAATTTGTTAATATTGTCCTCGCGCTGGCCTACATCACCAAACATTGGGCTGAGGTCTTTGATTCTGTTTTTCTTCACATACATTAGTCCCATGCCAATGGGCGCACTGAACCACTTGTGCAGGTTGACGCCCACGAAATCACAGCCCAAATCTGGGATTTTAAAATCGAGATGCGCAAAACTGTGCGCGGCATCTACAATTACCTCCACTCCTTTCGGTCGGGCCATATCGGCAATGGCTTTTACGGGCATAATCTGCCCTGTTAAATGAATCAGGTGCGTCACCAAAATACAGCGTGTTTTGTTAGTCATGGCTGCTTGGTATAAATTCACTAGCTGCGCATCACTCTCTGGAATCATTGGGACCTCTATTCGTTTGATTTTAATGCCCTTAGTTTTTTCAAGCATTTCAAAAGCCTCAATCATGCTTGGGTAGTCCTGATCATTGAGAATCACTTCATCACCCGGTTGAAAATCGATGCCTTGAATCAGAATGTTCAAAGCCTCAGTGGCATTTCTAGTAATTAGCAGTTCCTCTCGTGCTGCTCCCGAAAATTTGGCCAGCGTGTCCATTATAGGGCCTAAATCTTGTTGATTAAAAGTTCTTCGTGCATAGGCTGAACTTTCCCTATTTACTTTTTTAATGGACTCTACATAGGCATCAACGACCATTTTTGGCTGCACACCGAAATAACCGTTCTCAAGATTGATCCACTTGTCGCTTACATCGTAGTGGGTTTTCTTAAAGGCTTTCCAAAATGCTTCATCTTGAGTTTTGGTCAGGTCAAAAGCCCCTTTCCATTCGGCTATGCTCTCTTTAGGCAAGTATTCGTCTAAGGAACGACCAATGAAGGGCAGTGAAATTGCGCCAACTGCGAGTTTCTGAAGTAGGGATCTTCTTTTCATCTCAAAAAATTAAATAATGATTTGGCTTCTAAGTTAGCAAATCATGCCATTACTGAATTTATAATCAAAAATTCATTCAATCCCTTGATCTAAGGTTTACCGATTTATAACAGTTTAGTAACAGTCCTTGGCGGTTCTTCACCAACAAGCCATACAAAATTTACTTTAGACCTTTCCTTCGTCAAATAAGTTTCACCCCTACGGGGCTTAATTAACTATATCCCAATGGGGAACGGGTTACACCCGTCCCTACCATTATTTCGCCCCGCTGGGGCTGTGGCTGCAAATTCAATTCTTTCTGCCCTTGTTGGTGTTCTTCACCAACAAGCCATACAAGGTTTACTTTTAGACCTTTCATTCCGCTAATCAAATCCCCTCTGTGTTTCTGAAAAAGCCCTCCGAAGCCTCGTAGCAGGGTGACTGTTCTGGGCAATAACTTATATACTGAGTTACTTAGGTAATTTGAGTTACCCCCACCTACCGCCCCACTTGTTGAAGCTTCGCGAAGGTAAAAGGGGAACATTCGTGCGAGCATTATGCTGCAATTGCTTTTAGCTTAAAAGCTTTAGAGTACTAATTATAACTTCTTTAAATTACAGCCTAAACAAAAGCATATCAACCCTTGTTGCAGGGCATACCTTATTTAAAGCCGCAAACCTTAATTCGCTAAGTGTCCAAATTACCCAAAGCCAATCAATTCGTAGATATTTCTGATTACGGCAGGCCAGCAGCCAAAGCGATTGCACACTTACTCAAAAAAACCATCATTACTCCTATCCACGTCACGATTGGATTTACAGTTTCAGGCCTATTCGCCATTTGGTGCATCGTGAATGGCTACGTCTGGGCAGCGGCCTTCTTCTTGATACTGAAATCTATTTTAGACGCGGCAGATGGTGAATTGGCCAGAGTCAAGGAAACACCTTCTTATACTGGACGCTATTTGGATTCTGTAGCTGATATTATGCTGAATGCACTTATTTTCTATACGCTCTGGCGCCTTACCAATGTGAGTTTTCTATATACCCTTTTAGCCTTTCTAGGGATGCAATTGCAGGGCACCATTTACAATTACTACTATGTCATTCTAAGGAATAGATTTGATGGGGACACGACCAGCAGAATCTTTGAAAAACATCCTCCTATGGCAATGGAAGGAGAAAAACAGCAAAATGTGAACATTCTCTTTTTCCTTTATAAAGGCCTCTATGGTATGTTCGACAAAGCCATTTATTTGTTGGACAGAAGCGCAGTGAAAAGTACTTGGTTTCCAAATTGGTTTATGACGATCGTTTCTCTGCTCGGCTTAGGTTCACAGCTACTGATCATCAGTGTTTTCTTGGTACTAGGGTTGAGGGAGTTTATTATCCATTTCTTTATTTACTACACCTCCATGATTTTCTTGGTCATCGCCATAAGAAAGGCCTTTGGTAAGGCAGATGCTCAGAAGCTTTGACAATTTATCATTCCGCCCTTGTTGGTGTTCTTCACCAACAAGCCACATAATCTTGACTTTTAGACCTTTCCTTCCTCAAATGAGTTTCACCCCTACGGGGCTTAATTAACTATATTCCAATATGGGGAACGGGCTGCACCCGTCCCTACCATCATTTCGCCCCGCTGGGGCTGTGGCTGCAAATTCAATCCACTTCCCAAATTTGATTCTTTCCGCCCTTGATGGTGTTCTTCACCAACAAGCCATACAAGGTTTACTTTTAGCTACCACCACTACCCAAACTTGATTCTTTATTAAAATTAGGCTACTCTTGCCTAACTGATTTCGGATTAAGCATGACCTCTAAGACAATCAAATTCACCTTACTGTTTTTTGGCCTTTTTATAACCAGCGGGGCTTTGGCCAATGATTTTGATAAATACCTCATTAACCCGCCTCAGGAACTGATAGTAACAGACAGTTGTGAGGCTTTTTCGGCAGTGCAAATCAGTCAATTCGCTGACTTTATTAAATCCATCGAACTTTCCAATTTAACGGGAGAATTGAGTTTTAACCTGAAGGGAGAAAAGCTAAGCCTTTCTGTTTCCATTGATTCTACCCTGACACATGCACAGGGCTATACACTAGAATTAACTCAAGATCACATCCGTATCTCCGCCCAAAACCTTGCTGCAGCCTATTACGCCAAACTCACACTCTTACAGCTTGTCGCTTATGCTACGGAAGAAAATGCCGCACTCCCCTGCCTCACCATTAAGGATTGGCCCAATTTTGAACGCAGAGGTTATATGCTCGACATCAGCCGAGATAAAGTGCCGACCATGGAAAGCCTTTATCGTTTGATTGACCAATTGGCTTCATGGAAAATTAACGAGCTACAACTGTACACAGAACATACCTACGCTTATAAAGACCACAAAGTAGTTTGGGAGAACTCAAGCCCCTTAACGGCTGAAGAAATTAGACTGCTAGACAAGTATTGCAAAGCGCGCTTTATCGATC
>CAXBPM010000094.1:0-9594 GCA_963977345.1 uncultured Roseivirga sp. | reverse complement strand
TAGGCAAAGGAAATAAGGAGCGTTTGGTGCCCATTGGGAGAGAGGCACTGAAACACATTAACATGTATAGAGAGGAAGTTCGAGTACATTTAGACGTAAAACCTGGGCATGAATCTTTTCTGTTCTTGAACCGCAACGGAAAACAACTTTCCCGTCAAATGGTATTTATTGTGATCAAGGATTTGGTAGTCAAAGTTGGGCTTCATAAAACAGTGAGCCCGCACACTTTTCGGCATTCTTTTGCCACCCATTTAATTGAAGGCGGAGCTGACTTAAGAGCCGTTCAGGAAATGCTCGGTCATGAATCGATTACCACTACCGAAATTTACACGCACTTAGATCGCGATTACCTGAAGCAGATTATCAAAGATTTTCACCCAAGAAGCTGAGTTTACAACCAGCCTTTCCTCTTGAAATAATAGATCATCCCTCCAGCTACTGTTAGTAGTGCTCCCCAGAAAACGGGGTAGGCATACTTGTAAGACAGTTCTGGAAAATATTCGAAGTTCATTCCGTAAATGCCCGCCATAAAAGTGAGTGGAATAAAAACGACCGAGAATATGGTCAACACCTTCAGAATATCATTCAACTTGTTATTCATTTGGTTGTTGTAGTGGTCCATCAAGTCTTTCAACTCGTCCATATACAACTCCACATTCTCCGTTAGGTGGGTTGTGTGGTCCAATAAATCTTTCAAGAAGGGGGAAGTTTTTTTATCGATTAAACTGGTTTGAGACTTGTTGAAGTTAATCACACTCTCCTTGATTGGACGCACGGTTCTACGGAGCCAATTGACCTCCTTTTTTAAAGTACTCAGTCTGTTGATAAAGCTAGGGTGAGGCTTCTCTCGCAGTTCATCTTCTAGAGCGTCTATCCTGTCGGCATACATTTCAATAATGATGAGGTAATGATCTACCACCACATCCATTAAGGCGAAGGATAAGTAATCGGGTTTACGTGTCCGTATTTTGCCTTTGGAGTTTCGCAAACGATCTCTAACACCATCAAAGACATCTTTCATGTCTTCTTGAAAGGTGACAATGAAATCCTTGCCCACCACCATAGCAAACTGCTCATGCTTGATCATGTCGCTTTGCGTCATTACCATTTTACAGATTTGGAAGAAATAGTGGTCGTATTCTTCCCACTTAGGTCGTTGACCAAGGTTCAACACATCTTCCAATATAAGGTTATGGATGTCGAAATGTTCACCAATCTCTCGTATCAATTCAACATTGTGAAGGCCTGTGACATTGAGCCAAAGATTTTTTCCTTTTAAATCGATCGTTTTTAATTCTTCAATAGACTGAAGTTCTTTTTCTTCACAAAGATCCCCATTGTAAATCATGGCTTGAAGTAGAATCTTTTCGTCACGCTTTTTACCGGTGTATAGCAAAGACCCAGGCATTAAGTTCGATTTTTCTTTCGACACCCTCGGCCTTCTAATGATGTCTAAGGGGATTACCCTAAAAAGGTCTAACGGAATTCTTGATTTAATCTTTCGCATAGTAGTAATCTATATTAAGCTAGGTAGAATGTATGCTTTCATTCCGTTTTACTCAGGTTTAAGGTAAGTACAGGAATGTTAGATTTAGTGATCAGGTATTCAGTAATGTTGCCCATCAATAATGTTTTTATGCTTTCTCTATGGTAAGAAAAAAAGGCAATCATATCGCTTTTAAAGAAATCGGCCGCATACAAAATACCTCTATTTATCGACTTTGCATTGAATACTTCTACAGAATGATTGACCAACCCGTGTTTCTCTAAGAATTCAACTCTCAGTTTGTTGATCTGTAATGTCGTTTTAAAATGGGCTTGTGTATTGATATAAACAAATAAGAGTTCAGCATTGAAAGCTTCTGCAAACTTCATCAAATCGGGCATTGCTGGCGAATAATCATCCGTCAAGTTGGTAGGGATTAGAATTCTTTTGATCTCAAAACGTTCCAGTGCATTATTAATGGTCAGAACCGGGTTCTTTGCCAGCGCTGCAATTTTTTCTGGATGTGTTCTTTTAAAGACCTCATCAAATCGTTCATGCTCGTAATTGCCAACAACAGTCAAGTCAAAAGCTTCTTCTGCTACCAGCTTAGCGATTTCATTTGGGGTGTCATGTACTTTTAGTTTAGAGTGAATAGTGATTCCGCGGTTTTCATATTTTTGAATGAGCCGCTTCATCTTCTCTTCATTAAGGGACAGGATATCATCTAAAAACTGCTGTCCTGTTGGTGCTTTGCTTTTGTATTCTCCTAACTCATCTAAATAGACCGAAAGTGCAGCCTTTACAATGTGCATCATGTACACTTCACTATTCAGTTTTTTAGCAATTTGGCAGGCAACTTCCAAAGCCCGGTGTGATTTCTCCGTAAAATCTATTGGAACAAGAATTCTGCTGTACATGGTTTTCGTATTTGGAGCAACGATTTATCAAATCTTACATAATCTTCCAAAAAATGAGATTGGAAAACAAGTGATATCACTGATAGTAAAGTTAATTCAGCTAAAATCTTAATTCCTTTTTATCGTTCCCTTCGAAGCCGTACTTTTGATAAAATTTTCAGCTTTGTATAAATCAGTTATTCGTCCCTTTCTTTTCTCTAAACCAGCAGAAAATGCACATCACTTCACTTTTGGGTGGGTTAAGCGTCTTTTTAAAATTCCTGGTGCCGCATCTATCGCAAAATCACTCTACGACTTTGAAGATAGTAGGCTGGAGGTAGAGGCTTTTGGACTCAAGTTTAAGAACCCTGTTGGTCTGGCAGCTGGTTTCGACAAAGACGCAAAGCTTTTTGATGAGCTTTCGGCTTTTGGCTTCGGTTTTATAGAAATAGGAACACTAACTCCTGTAGGCCAAGAAGGAAACCCTAAACCCAGGCTTTTTAGGTTGCCGAAAGACCAAAGTTTGATTAACCGAATGGGTTTCAACAATCAAGGTGTTGAAGCTGCTATTGAGCGTCTGAAGCGTAAAAAAACCAATGTGATGATTGGGGGTAATATTGGCAAAAACAAAGTGACACCCAATGGAGAAGCGGTCAACGATTATATACTTAGTTTTGAAGCTCTTTTTCCGTATGTAGATTACTTTGTGGTCAATGTGAGTTCACCTAACACCCCGAACTTAAGAGCGCTACAGGAAAAGGAGCCCCTTAAATTATTGCTCTTGGCATTGGAAGCTCTGAATAGACTGAAGCAGATAAGAAAACCGATTTTATTAAAAATTGCCCCAGACCTTACAACTGAACAGCTTGATGACATCGTTGAAATTGTTGAAGAAACGAAGATTGATGGCATCATCGCTACTAATACTACCATATCTAGAGAAGGTTTAGTGACTGAAAAAAGCGAAATTGAAAAAATAGGAGCTGGGGGATTAAGCGGAAAGTCGGTAAGAGACCGTTCTACTGAAGTGATCCGTTATCTTCATCAAAAATCTGGTGGTTCTTTTCCTATCATTGGGGTAGGAGGAATAAATACAGGCGAAGATGCGATTGAAAAGTTAAAAGCAGGGGCAACCTTGGTTCAGGTATATACCGGATTCATCTATGAAGGCCCTGCAATGATTAAAAAAATCAATAAAGCCATCCTTAAATGGAAGTTTGGCGAGTGATGTTAAGATGTTTTAGTCAATCAGTCTAAAGGATTCATAAAATTCATTTATTTTCGTAACAATAAGGGAAGTACTTTTTCATGGCCAAAAACACCTACAAGTCCAATACATTTAAAAACACCAAACAAGAAAAGAAGGAATCCAAAGGATTTAGCCTTAAGGGGAAACTACGGTTGGATTTCTTAAAAGACCGAAGAGTTCAGCTCACAGTAGGTTTGTTTTTGCTGCTTTCCGCAGTCTTCATCTTTGTGGCTTGCGTTAGTTACTTGTTCACGGGTAAGGCCGATCAAAGTGTGATAGAGTCCATTGCTGAAACTGGAATGATTGCTTCTGGCAGAGAAGCTGCTAACTGGATGAAACTTTGGGGCGCATATGCGTCACACTTCCTTATTTTTAAATGGTTTGGAATCGCAGCTTTCCTTATTCCTCCATTCTTATTTGTTGGAGGCTACAAAATTGTATTCGGAAAAGCCCTCGTCAATATTCAACGTGCCTTTATTTTTGTCGTATTCTTCCTTTTGTGGATCAGTCTACTGATGGGTTCTATGATCAAAGGAGGTTCGGGAGTGTCTGAATGGAGCTTCTACAGTGGCGGTTTGGGCTATGAACTCGCTGTTATATTTGACAACCTTATGGGGTTTGGAACGCTGCTGCTGTTAGTGTTTACATTTCTGGTTTTCGTTATTTTCTTCTTCGACATCAAGCAAATTTTCTTAACCAAAAGCACTTTGTCTGATTTGGATAACGATGATGAAGAGAAAGAAACGATTGTTACTGAAACAAGAGAGACCATTAAAGCGGAGAGTTTAGGGGAAGATTTAGACGATGACGACCTTGAACTATCTAGTGAGGCAGACCTTGAGGATTGGGTAATTGAGTTGAAAGGAGAAGAAAAAAAGGCCTCAAAGGATAATTCCATCGAGCTAGAATTATCTAGTGAAATAGAGGAGGAGCCAGAGCCTGAAGAATTAATCGTTGAAAAACCTTTTGTTGAAAATCGTCCAATTCCGCCAGTAGAAAAGAAAGACGAACTTTCGTTTGAGGTTGAAATCAATCGGTCGTCAGAAGCACTGGTTGAAAAAGCTGGAAATTATGATCCTACGCTTGATTTGGCCAAATATAAATACCCGACCATTGACTTATTGAAGGAATATGGTCCAGCGAAAATTCAAGTAACAAAAGAAGAACTGCAAGCCAATAAGGATAGGATTGTAGAAACGCTAACCAATTTTAAAATTGGAATTTCTAGTATTAAGGCCACTATTGGCCCAACGGTTACGCTTTACGAAATCATTCCTGAAGCTGGGGTTAAGATTTCTAAAATCAAAAACCTTGAAGATGACATCGCCTTGAGTTTGGCTGCTCTTGGGATTCGTATTATCGCACCAATCCCAGGTAAAGGGACTATTGGTATTGAGGTTCCGAACAAGAATAAAGAGATGGTTTCTATGCGATCTGTAATTGCAACGGACAAGTTCATGAACAGTGATAAGGCCCTTCCTATAGTTTTGGGAAAAACCATTTCGAACGAAGTTTTTGTTACGGATTTGGCAAAAATGCCTCACTTACTCATGGCTGGAGCAACAGGTCAAGGTAAATCTGTAGGTTTGAACGCTATTCTAACCAGCTTACTCTATAAGAAGCACCCTTCTCAGTTGAAGTTTGTCTTGGTGGATCCGAAGAAAGTGGAACTCACCATTTACAATAAAATTGAAAGACACTTTTTGGCCATGCTACCAGATGGTGAGGAAGCCATTATTACTGATACCAAAAAGGTAATCAATACGCTCAATTCTTTGTGTATTGAAATGGATCAGCGTTATGATATATTAAAGGATGCCGCTTGTCGTAACATAAAGGAATACAATCAGAAATTTGTCGACCGAAAATTAAATCCAGAAAAGGGGCATCGTTACTTGCCTTACATTGTACTTGTTATTGATGAGTTGGCGGATTTAATGATGACAGCTGGAAAAGAGGTAGAAACTCCTATTGCACGTTTGGCGCAATTGGCCAGAGCCATTGGTATTCACTTGGTAGTGGCCACGCAGCGACCATCGGTAAATGTAATTACAGGTATTATTAAAGCGAACTTCCCAGCGAGGCTTTCATTTAGAGTAACTTCTAAAATAGATTCAAGAACTATTCTTGATACTGGCGGTGCAGATCAACTGATTGGTCAAGGCGATATGTTGCTTTCCATGGGGTCGGAAATCACTAGAATTCAGTGTGCATTTGTAGATACGCCAGAAGTAGACGACATTTGTGACTTCATTGGAGGTCAACAAGGCTATTCGTCTGCCTATGTGCTCCCAGAGTTTACGGGAGATGATGGCGATAGTAGCTCAAGTATGGTCGATTTATCAGATCGCGATACAATGTTCAATGATGCGGCTCGACTTATTGTATCTCATCAACAGGGGAGTACTTCTCTGATTCAGCGAAAGTTGAAGTTGGGTTATAATAGAGCAGGAAGAATTATTGACCAGCTAGAAGCAGCCGGAATTGTTGGGGCTTTTGAAGGTAGTAAAGCAAGAGAAGTTTTAATTTCAGACGAACATAGTTTGGAACAGTTATTGAACAGCTTGGACAATAACTAATTCCTTAGAATAAGATACGATGAGAAGAATACTAGGATTTTTGATAGTGATGATGATATTCAGCAGTACGCTGATGGTGGCGCAGGATCCAAAAGCCGTTTTAGATAAAATGAGTGCAACCTACAAGGCCATGCCTGGTTATGAAATAGAGTTTGTACAGAGAGTAATGAATGAGTCAGAAGTGCTAGATAGATTTTCTGGCAGTGCGGCAGTTTCGAAAGAGAAATTCATGATTAAGTTTAGGGATCAGCATATCTACTGCAACGGCCCCGTACTTTGGACTTACTTGGTTGAAGCGCAAGAGTTGACCATTACTAATTTTGAGCCAGAAGAGACCTTTATCAACCCTACCAATATTTACGACATTTATAAAAAGGGTTTTAAATACTCTTACAAGCGCTCCGAAAATATGGGCGGTTCATTGGTAGATGTGATTGAGTTGGTTTCTACAGATGAAGACAGTGATTTCACGAATATCATTATGTACATAGACAAAAACACTAGCTACCTTAAAGCTTGGGATTTGATTGACTATGATGGTATTAAAACGGCCTTTGAAGTAGCCAACTTTAAGCCAAACCAGACTTATGCTGCTGGCTTTTTTGAATTCGATCCAAAGAAAAACCCGGTACAACACACCGAAGACTATAGGAACTAAATGACCAGAGCAGAGCTTTTTGGCCAAATTCAGAAAAAGAAGTCCTTTTTGTGTGTTGGCTTAGATACCGACCTGAATAAAATACCCAAGCATTTACTAGATACCGAAGACCCGATCTTCGAGTTTAATAAACAGATTATAGATGCCACGGCCCAATACGCTGTGGCCTATAAACCGAATATTGCTTTTTATGAAGCTTACGGTGTTAAGGGCTGGCAAAGCTTAGAAAAAACGATCGCATATATCCCTAAAGATATTTTCATTCTGGCCGATGCCAAGCGCGGAGATATTGGTAATACTTCTAAAATGTATGCCAAGGCTTTCTTCGAAAACATGGATTGCGATGCGCTTACCGTGGCTCCTTATATGGGAGAGGATTCAGTAAAACCATTTCTTGAGTTCAAGGACAAGTGGGTGATTCTGTTGGCGCTTACCTCCAACGCAGGTGGAAAGGATTTTCAAAATTTAGAACTTACTCAAGGAGGAGAACTTTTTGAAGAAGTGCTTCGGAAGAGCCAAGAATGGGGTACTACAGATCAGTTAATGTATGTGGTTGGGGCTACCCGAGCAGAGGCGTTGACGAGAATTCGTAAGATAGTGCCTGATCATTTCCTGCTTGTTCCGGGCGTTGGTGCACAAGGCGGAAGCTTGAAAGATGTAGCCCAATATGGGATGAACAGCCAGTGTGGCCTTTTAGTAAACTCTAGCAGAGGAATAATTTATGCTTCTCAAGAAGAGGATTTTGCCGAGGTGGCTGGAGAGAAGGCGAAAGAGTTACAGTTAGAAATGCAACAATATTTAGCTGATTTTTTGTAATTTAAGAAGCTAAAGGGCTTTTTAATGTTACCAGAATCCTTTCTTCATTTCGTTTGGCGATATCAATACTTTAATACTTCTACGCTGGAGCTAGTTTCTGGCGACCAGTTGAGTATTATAAAAACGGGACATCTTAATCATTTGGCTGGCCCTGACTTTAAAGAAGCCCAAGTCGATATTGAAGGCATTCAATGGCATGGCTCAGTCGAAATCCATGTCAAAGCTTCCGATTGGTATGCACATAAACATCAAGATGATCTCAATTATGATAATGTGGTTCTCCATGTAGTCTGGGAGAATGATAGACAGGTGTTTAACCGTGAGGATAATCCGATTCCTACATTAGAATTAAAAGGCTTGGTGAAGCCCATGGTGCTAGAACGCTATCAAAGTCTGATGGATAATGAAGATTCTATTCCATGTGCTAGGCATCTAATTAATACTAAATCCATTACTAGACTTTCAATGTTGGAAAAGGTCTTGGTGGAAAGGGTGGAAGAAAAATCTCATGACTTCAATTCTATTTTGGAATCCAACGCAAATGATTGGGAAGAGTCGGCTTACCATTGGTTAGCCAAAGGTTTTGGCTTTAAAACCAATGCGAACAATATGCTACGTTTGGCGCAAAGTGTTCCTTTAAAAGTGCTTACAAAACATTCCAATCAGCTTTTTCAGATCGAAGCCCTACTTTTTGGGCAAGCAGGGTTTTTAGATGTTGATGTATCGGACGAATATGCCTACCAGCTTCAAAAAGAATACAGGTTTCTGAAAGCCAAATATGAGTTGAAACAAAAAATAGGCTATAATGAGTGGCACTTTTCTAAAGTGAGGCCAGCCAATTATCCGACCATAAGAATCGCTCAATTGGCAGCGTTGGTGATTACCTATCCACATATTTTTTCATTCTTTTCAGAAATTGAAAATCGGAAGGAGGCCGTTGATAAATTGGACGTACTTCAATCGGATTACTGGTGTACTCATTATGCCATAGATAAGAAGTCAAGCAAGCGTCTAGGGGGATTGACTAAGAAATCGAAGGAGAACATTATTGTGAATACTGCGATTCCTTTTCTAGCGGCATTGGCCAAATACAAAGACGATAGTATTTATTTAGATAAAGCATTGAACCTGCTCTCGTCAATTAAAGCCGAAAGTAACCACATTACCGAATTATGGAAAACCTTGGGCTGGAACGTGTCTTCTGCTTTCGATAGCCAAGGATTGATTCAACTCCACAACGCTTATTGTATGCCAAAGAAATGTATTGAATGCAATATTGGAATATCATTGGTGCGTAATCCTGCAGTTTAGCTTCCTTAGAATTTCACTCAAAAAAAGCTAACTTTGCCGCCCGAAAAAGAAGAAACTATGGACAATCCAGTAATCATATTTGGTGCGAATGAAATGGGCAAAGCGGCTCTCGAAATATTTGAGAGCAACGGAGTTGTGGTGTATGGCTTTTTGGATGATGATGGATCCAAACACGGCCAAGAGTTGAGCGGAGTTTCCGTTTTAGGAAAGACTGATGACGATGGGTTTTTGAAACTGATTGGCAAAAAGTGCGAAGGCTTTATTGCAGTGGACGACCGTGAACTTAGAAAAGGTTTGGTGAAGCTGATGGTAGATCGCAGGAAGAAAATGCCTGTAAACGCCATTCATAGTAATGCGGAAATTGCTACTTCGGCACACATCGGTCATGGCAATTTTGTGAATAACGGAGTGGTTGTAGGCTCGAATGCTAAAATTGGTAACCACTGTTTGTTGAACACCAATTCAACCGTTGACTTCAGTGCTACGCTAGGCGATTTAGTACAAGTGGGTGCTGGTAGTGTGATTGGAAACGAGGC
This sequence comes from uncultured Roseivirga sp., assembly GCA_963977345.1. Classification (GTDB taxonomy): domain Bacteria; phylum Bacteroidota; class Bacteroidia; order Cytophagales; family Cyclobacteriaceae; genus Roseivirga. The sequence continues at coordinate 63 of CAXBPM010000094.1, read as the reverse complement.
GGAAATTGGAGACAATGTGTTTATTGGTTCAGGTGTTACAATTGTCTCAGGTATTAAAATAGG
>CAXBPM010000093.1:0-9711 GCA_963977345.1 uncultured Roseivirga sp. | reverse complement strand
GCAAAGCCTGATAAAATCACAGAAACAGAAGAGTTTAGAGAGATTCAAGGCTACCGATGTAGAAAATATATAGTTGAAAAGTACAGTACAAAATTCTACCAAACAACCATTAGTTGGCATTGGATAGCCGAAGGATTAGAATTTGAGGGCTTAGACCAAATAGCAAGTATTACAGCAGGTTTGAGTAGCGTTTCATCAGTAAGAGAACTGAGTAAAGGACTACCGCTAAGAATTGATCTATTGGACGAATCTGGTGAGATAAAAAGCTACTATGAGGCCACAAGAATTGCCACGGAAGTAATGTCAACCGACCCAAATCAGCTTCTGAAAAAAGGATACAGATTTATTAAATAACCAAAGTATTCATTCCGCAAGAAATGGAAAATATTTAAACACGGATCACCTCGAAAGCACCTGAGTTCTGTGCATGTCCATTTTTAGGAGCACAAAGAGCATTATGGTGAATGACCAAAGGGATGAGCCTCCATAGCTAAAGAACGGCAGCGGAATACCCACTACAGGGAATAAGCCAATGGTCATGGCAATGTTAATGGTGAAATGGAAGAAGATAATGGAGGCCACAGCGTAACCGTAGAACCGTGCAAACTTAAACTTCTGCCTTTCGGCAATGATAGTGATTCTGATCATCAAAATGACGAACAAAGCGATCACAAGCGAGCTTCCTAGCCATCCGTGCTCTTCGGCCAAAGTACTGAATATAAAGTCGGTGCTTTGTTCTGGCACATAACCGTATTTGGTTTGTGTTCCTTCTAAAAAGCCTTTGCCGGCAAATCCTCCTGAGCCAATCGCAATTTTGGATTGGTTTAGGTTATACCCCGCCCCTAAAGGATCTACTGAATTGGAATCGAAGATGACAAGGATTCTGTCCTTCTGGTATTTCGGCACTAAGTTTTCGAAAGTATAACCAAAGCCATAGGAGAAACCAACACTCATAAGAATCAAAAGTGAGGTAATTACAATGTTGGAAACGGTTCGAGACGTCACCGAGATCCAAATAACCCCTGCAATGAGCGCAATGATAATTATAATGTTAATGGGCAGTAAAAGTGTGAGCACGCCCACAAGCGCAAAAGACCCAGCAACAATCAAATAAATGGCTGGCAAGCCTTCCCTAAAAAGCGGAAGAACAAAAGCAAAGAAGATCAAGGAAGAACCTAAATCTGGCTGAAGCATTATAAATCCAACTGGCAAGAAGATGATGAACAGTGCTATTAGCTGATGCTTGAATTCTGTGAGCTTAACATTATTATTGGAAACATACCTGGCCAGTAAAAGGGCCGTGGCCAGTTTGGTAAACTCTGAAGGTTGAAGTCTAAAAATACCCAAGTCGAACCAAGCCCTCGCCCCATTAATTTTAGCTCCAAAGACTAAAACTCCCATCAGCAAGAGTATAAATAGGATATAGAGATAGGGAGCAAAGGATTCGTAGATACGAAAATCCAGCAGGAGGATGACGACAATGAGGATTACCGATCCACCAATGAATAAAAGTTGTCGGCCTGAACTTAGACTTATATCGAAAATATTAAAGGCAGTTTCAGGATCGTAAACTGATGCGAAAATATTGAACCAGCCCATCACCACAAGAATGATGTACAGGAAAACGATGGGCCAATCCAGGTTTTTTAATATGGAGTCTCTTCTTCTCAATTCTGCAATAAGGCATTCTTTCTAGCCCTTTCGAGTTTCTTTCTTGCTATTTCCTTCTTTTGCTCTTCATCCAAGAAATCACCCTTGAGTACATATTCCTCTCTATTTCTCCAATCCTTTTCAATGTATCCTTTCAGATACATTTCCATAATTAAGCTGGCCGTTGTGGCAGCGGCACGCCCACCCCAACCTGCATTTTCAATATAAACCGCTATGGCAATTTTTGGGTTTTCCACTGGAGCAAAAGACATAAATACAGAGTGGTCTAAGGTCTCATCTTTAGCGCCATTCTCAGCTGTTCCTGTTTTACTAGCGATCGTAATATCAATAATTGGCGCCCTAAAAGTACCCTGAGCGGAGCGCTTCATTCCTTCAATAATCGCAGGATAGTAATCCGTTCCCTTTCCTGTAAAGTTCTTCTCAAATTGTTTTAAAGTAACCACTCCATCCTTCTCAAATCCTTTTACCAAATGGGGCTGAATGTAATAACCTCTGTTGGCAATAATGGCCGCTAGGTTAGCTACTTGTAGAGGCGTTACTAATATCTCTCCCTGCCCTATTGATAAGGATTTAATAGTGCTGTAAGCCCAATCTTTATTTTTATAGATCTTATCATAATACGCTACATCAGGCACCAAACCGGAAGCCTCACCGGGAATATCAATTCCAAGCGGAGCACCAAAACCAAACTTCTTCACTGCTTCTGCCCAAATGGCCAAACCTATTCGTGAATCGGTAAAAATACTTGGGTCTTTTTTCTGGTTTACCACCCTCCTCATTACTTCAAGAAAGTAATTGTTTGAAGACTTTTCAATTCCTTTAGCTACATCGTAATAGCCTGCAGGGGCATGATCTCCAATCCCATTTAAATTGACGAAAATCTGTTCATCAGCCTTAATTACACCCTCGTCTAAAGCAATTAGTGCTTGCACCGTTTTGAATACCGAACCAGCAGGGTAGGTGGCCATATGTGCTCGGTTGAATAAAAGCTTTGAGCTATCTAAGGCAATTTTTCCATAGTTTTTACCAAACTCTCTGCCCGAAAGCATTTTTGGCTCATAGGTAGGGGCGGTCGCCATTACCAATATTTCTCCCGTGGAGGGATCAATAGCGACAATACTGCCTGTTTTACCCGCCAACAACTTCTCAGCATAAGTCTGTAGTTCCAGATCGAAAGTGGTAATCAAGTTAGTTCCCGGTACAGAAACGGTATCGAGCGCACCATCTTTGAAGGAGCCCTTCTCAATTCCTCTAACATTCACTTGTTTATAGCTTACCCCTCGCTTGCCGCTTAGCAATCTTTCGTATTGCTCTTCTAGGCCTGTAATACCAATATTATCGCCCGACCTATAATAACTAGTAGTGTCCCTGTCCAATTGGCGTCTGCTAATTTCACCTGTATAGCCGAGTTCGTTGGCCAAAATTGGGCTGGTATAGCCCCTTACAGTTCTTGGGTTTACAAAAAATCCGCTGAAATTATACAACAAGTCTTGAACCCGACCGTATTCCTCATGTGATATTTTCTTCAGAAATACTGATGGCTTTACCCTGGAGTAAGCCCTAGCCGTTTTCATGTTCTCTAGAAAAACCTCTTTTTCTATTCCCAACAACTCACAAAATTCGGTGGTATCAGCAATAGAAACATCTTTGGGAACGACCATGAGGTCATACACTGGCTCATTATAAACAATAAGCTCTTTGTTTCTATCGTAAATAAGGCCGCGGAAAGGGTATTGGACAATAGGCTGAATGATGTTTCGCTCTGCCTTGGTTCTATAATCTTTATCGAGTACTTGAATGGCAAACAGCTTGATCAGAAACACTAATCCAATCAAAATAAATGCACCCTGAATAATATACCTTCTGTTGTCCCACATTACCGCTTCGCCTTAGAGTAAAAAAGATACTGAATAGCGATCATAAAAACCAGTGAAATGAGGGTTGTAACAATGGATTTAAGAATTGATAAGCCCATTAACTGATTTCCTCCTGATTCAATTAAGAATACGGTGAGGCTGTGAATAAAGATGAGTGGTAGCGCATATATTACGAACCAGCTAAGCCCATAATTGGTAATCATGGGTAAGTCATTGATTTCGTAACCACTTCTGGGTTTGCTCCATTTCATCCAATACGGACGTAGAAACATAATTAGAACGCAAGCGAATGCATGAATACCGAGTGTGTTATAAAATAAATCTACGATTAGGCCAGCGATTAAGCCAATGACCATTGCCGAAGCAAAGCCAATCTCTAAAGGTAGAAAAAGCAAAAACATGAGGTACAGAAAGCAAAAACCAACACCAAAAAGCACAAAGTATTTGAGGATGAGCACCTGAAAGAGCATCAGTACTATTGCCGTAAAAGTCAATATGATCAGGTTTCTACTCATTAAAATCTATAGGGTTGTTGATAGAAACTGAATCCTCTTCGTTCTTATATATGTTCTCAATAACATAGACATAAGCTAAGGTTCCAAAGTCAACACTTAGGGCTACTTCAATTTCCAGATCACGCTGATTTTGGTCGGGCTTGACGCTGGCCACGGTTCCAATCATGATGTCCTTTGGGTAAACAGCATTAAAGCTAGAAGTCACAACAGTGTCTCCAACATTGACGTCATCTTCTCTAGTAATGTATAAGAGCTTTGCTATCCTAGGGTTACGGCCGTCACCATCCCACTGAATAGTCGCTGTTCTGTTGGAGTTCTTAAGTTTAGCTGAAACTTGATTTCTGGAGTTGAGTAGTGAAATGCCGCTAGAATAGTTTTTAGTAACCGTTCTAATTTTACCAACCACACCTTTCTGGCTAATCACGCCCATCCCAGGCTTAATTCCGTCTTTGCTTCCTTTGTTTATTTTAAAGAAGTTATGGCTTAGACGGATAGAATTATCTACTATTTCGGCTGCAATTAATTTATAATGAATAGCGTCAGTAGTGTCGGTATCAATATCAAAAGCTTTAAGAGAGTCTATCGGAGTTTCTGTTGCTCTTAAAAGAAGCGTTCTTAACATAGCGTTCTCTTCAGCTAAGTCACTGTTCACTTTTTTCAGGCTAAAGTAATCGCTGATATTATTCGTCCTTTCATTGACATTGCCAACAAAACCAGAAGCTGCACTGAAGTATGCCGCCCTTTGGTAATTGTTATTTCGAACAATCATCCAAATACATAGCAACTCCAGTGTTAGAAATGTAAAAAACGCTCGGTACTTATAAAGAAAAGAAAATAACTGACCCATTCATTATCAAGTCATTAACACCGCTCTATATCGATCAATGTTTTTCAAGGCCTCACCTGTTCCGCGTACTACCGCTCTTAACGGATCATCTGCAATGTGGATTGGTAGTTTTGTTTTTAAAGCCAAACGTCTATCCAAACCTTTAAGCATTGCACCACCACCTGTTAGGTGAATCCCACGATCATAAATATCGGCAGAAAGCTCTGGCGGTGAAATTTCAAGGGCTTTCAACACTGCTTCTTCAATTTTAGAAACTGATTTATCTAGTGCGAAAGCAATTTCAGAGTATGAAATTTTAATCACCTTCGGAATGCCCGTCATTAAATCACGGCCTCGGATTTCGTAATCGTCTGGCGCATCATCCAATTCTGTCAAGGCTGATCCAATGGCTATTTTTACCTTTTCTGCAGATCGCTCTCCAATCAAAAGGTTATGCTGTCTTCTCATGTAGTCAAGAATATCCTTGGTAAAGGTATCTCCTGCTACTCTAATAGATTGATCGCAAACAATTCCAGAAAGGGCGATTACCGCAATTTCGGTTGTTCCACCCCCGATGTCTACAATCATTGAGCCCATCGGCTCGTCAATCTTGATTCCTGTACCAATGGCCGCAGCGATTGGTTCGTAAATCATGTATACTTCTTTGGCGTTCGCATGTTCTGCTGAATCTCGAACTGCTCTTTTTTCTACTTCGGTAATTCCAGAAGGAATACAAATCACCATTCGGTGTGATGACGGCATAAAGCTTCTTCGCTTTAAGTCAATCATTTTGATCATCCCTTTGATCATCAGTTCGGCTGCCTCAAAATCGGCAATTACACCGTCCTTCAAAGGGCGAATGGTTTTTATGTTTTCATGCGTTTTTTCGTGCATGTTCATCGCGTCCCTACCAATGGCCAACACCTTGTTTGTGTTCCTATCAATAGCAATGATAGACGGTTCGTCTACAACGATTTTATCTTTGTGTATGATGAGGGTATTTGCTGTACCCAAGTCAATTGCAATATCACTTGTCAGAAAGTCGAAAAAGCCCATATCAAGTCTTGTCTCCTATATTTTATATCCTTGAAAGTTACGAATAAGTCGCGATTATCTAAGGGTTGAAAAATTCTTTTAATGTTTAAAATGACGAGTGCCTGTAAACACCATCGCCATGCTGTTTTTGTCACAATATTCAATTGAAAGATCGTCCTTAATTGAACCTCCGGGCTGAATCACAGCAACTATTCCTTCATTCTTGGCTATCTCTACGCAATCAGGGAATGGGAAGAAAGCATCCGAAGCCATTACAGCTCCATTTAAATCGAAGCCAAAAGCTTTGGCTTTTTCAATGGCTTGCTTCAAAGCATCCACCCTTGAGGTTTGACCCACACCGCTAGAAAGCATTTGGCCCTCTTTGGCTAGAATAATTGTGTTCGACTTGGTGTGTTTGCAAATTTTGCTTGCGAAAGCTAGCGCTAAATTCTCATCATCAGAGGTAGCTTTCTTTGTCACTTGTTTAAAGCCAGAAATTTGATCCGTTACCAAATCTCTATCCTGAACAATAACACCATTCAATAAACTTTTAAACTGCTTCTTGGTATTTAACGATTGCTTCTTTACCATTAAAATTCTGTTCTTCTTGCCTTTCAACAAATCCAAAGCATCGGCATCGAACGCTGGGGCAATCAATACTTCAAAGAAAAGTGAATTCAATTCTTCGGCAGTAGCCAAGTCAATCGGTTGGTTGCTTATTAACACACCACCAAAAGCACTTACCGTATCAGCTGCGAAAGCTTTTAAGTAGGCCTCCTTTACTGTATCGCCAATAGCAACGCCACAAGCATTGGTATGTTTTAAAATAGCGAAAGCCTTTTCATTGTTAGAAAATTCTTCGATCAAACTTACGGCAGCATCTACATCTACCAAGTTGTTATACGAAAGTTCTTTACCGTTCAGCTTTTCGAAAAGCTCATCTAGCGGACCGAAGAATTGCCCTTTTTGATGCGGGTTTTCTCCGTAGCGCAGCGTTTGACCTTCAGCTTGGCTCACTTTAAATCTTTCAATCGCTTCATCTTGATTAAAGTAATTGAAAATTGCTGTATCATAATGAGACGACACATCAAAGGCTTGTGCTGCGAAGGCCTTTCTATCGGCTAGATCTGTGCTGCCATTTTTGTCTTCAAGTAGTTTTTCTAAAGTAGGATATTGGTCTCTTGTCGAAACAATTACCACATCTTTGAAATTTTTTGCTGCCGCTCTGATTAATGAAATTCCACCGATATCGATCTTTTCAATAATGTCTTGTTCGGGGGCACCTGAAGCTACGGTAGCTTCGAAAGGGTACAAATCCACAATCACTAAATCAATAGAAGGAATTTCAAATTCCTTCGCTTGCTCTAAATCACCCGCATTATCTCTTCTGTGCAAGATTCCACCAAACACTTTTGGGTGAAGCGTTTTTACTCGGCCTCCAAAAATTGAGGGGTAACTCGTAAGGTCTTCAACTGCTGTTACAGGAACTCCCAGTTCTTCTATAAAAGTTTGTGTACCTCCTGTTGAGTAAATCTGGACACCTAAGGCACCCAGTTTCTTTACAATTGGAGCTAAGTTGTCTTTATGAAAAACAGAAATTAATGCGGATTGGATCTTAACCTGCGACATCTAGGTTGGCTTTTAATTAAGTCGCAAAACTAGGCATTTTAGAACTTATTAAGAACTAGATTCTCAATCACTTTTGCATAATTTTCATGTTCCAGCACTTGAACCTTCCTCGCAATTTCTTCAGGAGAGTCATTTGCTGAAAGATAACAAGAAATTTGGGCTAGAATAGAGCCTTCATCATATTGCTGATTCACCAAGTGAATGGTAATACCAGTCTCTTTTTCGCCAGCGGCCTTTACGGCTTCATGCACATGCATTCCATACATTCCCTTGCCGCCAAATTTGGGCAATAGTGCTGGATGAATATTGACAATTTTATTAGGAAAAGCCTCAACCAAATACGCAGGAACTAACCACATAAAACCAGCCAATACAATAGTGTCAACTTGGTGCTCATGTAGTGCATTCAACACCGACTGAGTTTCATAAAACCCTTGTCGAGAAAAGGTGAAGCTGGGAATATTATACCTTTTTGCTCTTTCTAAAACCCCAGCGGTTTCTTTATTGCAAAGAAGCAACACCACTTCTACTTCTTGGTGATCCTTAAAGTGTTCAAAAATCTTTTCGGCATTGGTACCGCTGCCAGAGGCAAAAACTGCTATCCGTTTTTTATTCATATCCAGACCATACTGATCACTCCAATCAGCATAATAACTTTACAAAGTGTGCTGAGCCTACCGTAATCCTTTATCTTATCGGCTTTTAAAAGCTCAAAGATGAGGAAAATCATAATAACAGAAAGGGTGATAGGGAAAACAATATTCACTGAACTCATCAATAAAAAAACCGCTATACAAAAGGCTAAAATGATCCCGTAAATGATCTTCTTCGTTTTGGCAATTCCAAAAACGATGGGAAGGGTTTTACAGCCAAACCTCTCATCGCCTTTGAGGTCTTCCATATCTTTAATAATCTCTCTGATGAGTGTTATAAAACCAGCAAAGATGGCATAGCATAAAACCAGATATTCGCGCTCTTGAAAATACTGCCCGACTAAAAAGAGTGTAGCTCCTGTGAGAATGGCAATCGTAAAATTCCCTATAAAGGGTAGCCTCTTTAATTGATTCGAGTAAAGCCAAAGAAGAAAAGCTGCAATGAAATTAATAACACCGATGACTGGGGAGATATAGAAGCCAATCCCAATTCCTGTAAAGTTCAAAACAGTATGTGCAATTATTATCCACCTTCTTTTTAAGGTTTTACCTACAATCACACGTTGGGGCCTATTTACATAATCTATTTTAACATCATAATAATCATTAATCAGATAGCCTGCACTGGTGATAATGACAGTTGAGAGCACCAGCAAAAAGAATTTTTCATCACTTAACAGCTGCCAAGTAAGACCTTCGCGAAGCAAAAAAATGGCAGTAAAATATTGCGTTAAGGCTACAATAGCGAGATTCATACCTCTGATCATTTTGAGGTATTTGAAAACAGAAAAGTCGCTTACCATTGTAGAAATCCGCATTAACCCTTAATACGGTATAAAGGTACGCTAGTTCGACTAGCTAAAATATTATATCGGTCTGAAATTCATAAAATTAGCCCCAAATCCGAATATCTCAAATTGGGAATAAAAAATTCATCCTGGGAGGTATTTTCGTAAACTTCTATTGCTTAATAATAAAAAAACCAACACATTTGCTCTATCAGCAACAAGTGGATACTTGGCACTGTTTTTCTAAGTATTAATTAACATAGGCTTAAACCTTAGTCAATTAGTACTCTTTAAAAGAGCCCATTTATTTATGCTGTGTTCACCTAAACATGTCGCGTTAATGCCAAAACTGCTCAAGGTACTCCTTGTCATGTGTTTGATCGTATGCTCAAACCAAATAGTCCTCGCACAGTCTGCGATTACGGCATACAGTACCACCACAGTAAATCCCGCCAATACTTCTTATACTGCTACCTCTCCAAGCGATGCAACCAATGACATTACTCCTTCAACTTCTTACACTGTCAATTTCGGAACTGGTAATGACTTTATATTAAATGGCTACACCATTAGTGGCTCTTCTTTTAACAACTTTTTACAGCCCGATACACTTATCCTCCAAAGAACTGATGGCGGTCGTTTCGTCAATATTTGGTATACACTAAATGCCCTTACTGCAAATACCGTCAGTCTAGATGGTTTACAAGTAGATGATGC
>CAXBPM010000092.1:0-9996 GCA_963977345.1 uncultured Roseivirga sp. | reverse complement strand
CGAATGGCTTCTGCTACTCCATAGCCAGTAATCATATCAGCTACTTTGTATTTTCTGTTCAAGTCAGGCGTGTACTCTATATTCTCAATTACCTTAACTACCCCGTTTCTAAGCTGCCCGATACGATTAATTTTCTCTGCTTCAGTAGGTTTAAAGTGACCATTGAAAACGCCTTCCTGCGGATGCCAAATTCCAGCTTCTTCGGTCATGGCAATTACTTCGTGAATTTCATCCACATTTAAATCACCACCCGTTCCATAATAGAATTTCAACAGCGGGCTTACAGCCGCAAACCATCTTTTCAATACTCCTTCTTTTCTTGGGTCTTGTGGGTCGAAGTTGATACCAGATTTGGCACCACCAATGGCTGGACCAGAAATGGTGAATTTCACTTCCATGGTTTTGGCAAGCGACTCCACTTCTCTTTTATTCAAACCCACACGCATACGAGTACCACCACCAGCAGCTCCTCCACGCAATGAATTGATTACTACCCAACCTTCGGCCTCGGTTTCAGAATCTTTCCACTCAAAAACGATTTCAGGTCTCTTATTTTCAAATTTCGCTAATAGCGCTTCCATATCTCTTTTTACTAAGGTCAAATACTAACAAAGATACTTTTTACATTTCGGTCAAAATACCTTTCACCCAAAATGATTTTTGTATTCAGCCGATTCGAATTAATTAACACCAATCAACAGACCATTCCACTTTAAAACAGCCCGAAAACACGTATCTTTAGAAAATTCCACTTCTATGAAATTAGACGCCACCGACATTCGCATTTTAGAGATTCTGCAAGAGGATGCGCGAATCACCACAAAAGCACTTGCCGATCAGCTCAATCTTTCTACAACACCCGTCTTTGAGCGGATTAAACGTTTAGAAAGAGAAGGAGTTATTAGAAAATATGCGGCACTACTCGATGGTAAAAAACTAGACTTAATGCTCACGGCATTTATCTCCATTTCGCTTACGAAACACAGCCGTATGTACTTAGAAAAATTCGTGAATGAAATAAAGGCTTATCCTGAAGTAATGGAATGCTACCACATTGCTGGCAACTTCGATTTCCTTTTAAAAGTGGTGGTGAAGAGCATGGAATCATACGAAACCTTTATCCTCACCAAACTCTCCACCACAGCCAATTTAGGTCAAGTACAAAGCTCATTTGTGCTCTCCAAGAACATTCACACTACGGCTTTTAGTTTTTAGCGAATTAGCCGCAGTTCTTCACAAAACAGGAATGAAATTTAAGCATTACACCGCCTTACTAAAGAGCTTACTTCCGTTTTCTGGCTCGTAATAAGCATCGAAAAGAGCGCAAATATTCCTGAGGAACATCATCCCCTTGCTGGTTACTTGGTAATTGAGACAGAACTTCTCTATTAAGCCCTCCTCAACCATTTGGTTGAAGGCAGTATATTTTTCAGAGCTCAACTCAAGCACGTCACGCATTTGAATCCGGGCGCTACAGGCAATATCAAGAATCAGTTGCTTGGCTTCCATTTCAGGAACGGTCATCAAATGGCCTTTGAATATTGGGAACTCACCTGCTTCTACTTTTGCTCGGTAACCTTCTACTGATTTTACATTTTGGGCATAAGCCACACCAATATCCGAAATGGAAGACACTCCTAAGCCAATCATGAAATTGGTTCTCGATTCGGTGTAGCCCATAAAATTACGGTGCAGCCTTCCTTTACTTCTGGCTTGACAAAGTGGATCTTCAGGTAAAGCAAAATGGTCTATTCCAATGGACTCATAGCCCATATCTACCAATAATGCCTGACCGAGCATATTCAGTTTGTACTTTTCTTCCCCCTGAGGAATGTGTTCTTCAGAATAAGCCCTTTGACCTGGCTTTACCCAAGGCACGTGCGCATAACTATAAAACGCGATTCGGTCAGGCTTAAAGCGCTTGACCACATCCATCGTTTGCTTGATGCCATAAATAGTCTGAAAAGGCAAACCATAAATCAGGTCGAAATTCACAGATGTATAACCGATTTCTCTGGCCGCTTTAGTTACCTTTTCTATGTTTTCTAAAGGCTGAAGTCGATTGATGGCCTTTTGTACCTTAAAATCTACATCCTGAACGCCATAACTCACACGGGTAAAACCTACTTCGTAAAGCGCAACCAAGTGTTCGTAAGTGGTATTGTTTGGGTGGCCCTCAAAACTGAATTGGTAATCGGGATGGACATCTATACTATCTAAGATGGACTCCATTAAATACCTCAAGTTTTCAGGAGAGAAAAACGTTGGAGTTCCTCCACCTAAATGAATTTCTCTCACCAAAGGTTTTTTACCAAAAAGCGCCAAATATAACTTCCACTCTTTGAGTAAAGATTCGATATAAGGTAATTCCACCTTGTGATTAATAGTGATACGCGTATTGCAACCACAATAAGTACAGAGCGATTCGCAATATGGCAAGTGAAGGTAAAGGCTTATCCCCTCTTCCTTTGTTTGCTGAAAAGAAGCCTTTAGCCTTCCTTTATATTCCTCAAGTTGAAAAGCATTTACATCCCAAGCCGGCACTGTTGGGTAGCTGGTGTAGCGTGGAACTGGCACATCGTATTTCTTCACTAAATCAATCATCTTTGGCCTCCTTTTCTTTTTTGACGCGGTCTTCAAATAGCATTCTCACAGAAGGCGAATAAGTGTCATCGAATTGCCCAGATTTGACCGCCCAGAAAAAAGCAGTTAAAAACGCAATTGCGACAACCAAACTGACCAATATGAGAATGAGAATGACCGACATATTTATTTGAGTTTTATTTTTTTAGAAATCAGATTAATAGACACAGTGGTGAAAACCACTATGGAAATACTACTTAGCGGCATAAGAATAGCCGCAACGAGAGGTGTTAACTCTCCAGCTACAGCAAAACTTAGCCCAATGCCATTATAGAGTAAAGACAAGATGAAACTAGCTAAAATGACATTTCTACCTTCATGCGCCAGTTGAATAAACTTGTCTAAATCCATCAGGTTTGATGCTTTTAAAATAGCATCGCTGGCGGGTGAAAAGAGTGATACATCTTCGGTAATGGCAATACCCACTTTACTTTGCTGTAATGCTCCTGCATCATTTAGGCCATCGCCCAACATGATTACGTCATTACCTTTTGCCTGAATTTCTTTAATGGCCTTGAGTTTGTCTTCGGGACTTTGGTTAAAGCGTAAGGTTGAATCTGCAGGAAACATCGACTTCAAGCGTTCGGCTTCTTTATCATTGTCGCCAGAAAGTACCTGAAACTTGAATTTACTTTTTAACGCATCTAGTAAAGCACTCAAGCCTTTTCTATAAATAGACTCAAAACTGAAATAACCTTTATAGTCATCACCAATGCTGACATGCACTTGAGTGGCATTATTTTGATCCTTTTTATCTATTCCTAAAAATGTTGCAGAGCCAACCTCTATCGGTAAACCACTAACAATTGAAACAAAACCTTTGCCCTCTATTTCCTCAAAAGACTCTATGTTGTAATCGAAACCTTTGGCTTCGGTAAACTGCTTTATCCATCGACTCAGTGGATGTGTACTACTGGCCACAGCTGTATTAATTAGTGCTTTTTCAGCTTCAGAAAGTGCTGGACCACAAAATTGTAAAGCCTCCCCTTGAGTTTCAGTAATCGTTCCCGTTTTATCGAATACAATTGTGTTTGTGGCGTTCAATTTTTCAATGACATCTGCATTTTTTAGATAGAAATGATTTCTGCCAAAAACACGCATAATACTGCCCATGGTAAATGGCGTAGAGAGGGCTAAAGCACAAGGGCAAGCAATAATAAGCACCGCAGTAAACACCAACCAAGTTTGGCTAGGGTCTGTCATTTGCCAAAAAATAGCCGACCCAAACGCAATCAGAAGTATAACTAGCGTAAAGTAGCGACTTACTTTGTCAACCAGCTTAGTATGGACTTCCTTCTCACCAAAAGCATCATTGTTCCAAAGCTGAGTAAGGTAACTCTGCGAAACTTCTTTCTGAATAACGAAACGGACCTGTTTACCCACTTGCCTTCCGCCAGCATAGACATAGTCACCTTTTTTTCGTGCAACAGGCACAGATTCTCCCGTTACAAAACTGTAATCTATTGAAGCGTAATCGTCAATTAATATGGCATCAGCAGGGAGCACTTCACCATTTCGGAGTAACACTTCATCACCTTTCTTCAATTCCTTTACAGGCACTGGCGCAAAAGCATGATCAATTTTCTTTTGAACCGCGAGCGGGAAGTAAGATTGATAATCGCGATCGAAAGAAAGGGCTTCATAAGTTTTACCTTGAAACCATTTCCCTATTAGTAGAAAGAATACCAAGCCGACCAACGAATCGAAATAACCAGGGCCAACATCGGCAATTACTTCATAGCTACTGCGAACAAAAAGCGCCAATAAGCCTATAGCAATAGGTACATCTATATTGGCGAACTTTTGCTTCGCACTTTTTAAGGCCGAAGTGAAATATTCACCCCCAGCATAAAAAACCACAGGGATAGAAAGCGCTAAGCTCAAATACCTGAAAAAACTTCGATATTCTTCTTCAACGCCAGCGATACCCAGGTAATCGGGAAAGCTGAGCAACATGACATTGCCAAAACAAAAACCCGCAATTCCAATTTTGATCAGCAACTGCTTATCGAAAGTCTTCTGTGGCTTTTTAGATTCGTATGAATCCTTGAGGTTGATCTGCGGGCCATAGCCAATCGAATCGAGCATTTCGGCCAGCTGACGCAAACTAATTTCGTCTGACTTATAATTGACCGTGAGTTTTTTTGATGAAAAGTTAATGACCGAATCGAGGACAGCAGGATTCAAACGATCTAGATTTTCTAACAACCAAATACATGAACTACAATGCACATTGGGAATGTGGAGCGTAGCTCTTTGAAATCCTTCACCTTCAAAATCCAACACTTCTCTTTTGATTGACTCATTGTCTAAAAAATCAAAAATGGAATGTTCAGCTTTATCTTTCACCGTAAACCCTGGAGTACTTTCCCTGGAGTAATAATCGCAGAGATCGTTACCGCTTAGAATTTCATAAACGGTTTTACAGCCATTACAACAAAAGCTATGGGCTTCAAAGCTCAATTTGCCTTCAAGGCAATCTTCCCCACAGTGATAACACTTGGTTTCAGTTTTCGCTATGGTTTTGGCAGAACTCACTTCTTATAGATAAATAGAGGAGAACTCTTGGCTCGACAGTCGGTGATTGTTTTTGGGCATGCCAAAATCTCTTCTCCCAAATTGGTGCCCGTCAAAATCATAGCTTTGTCGGTATCTGAATTAAGTTCGTTAAAAAACTCGTTAATGGGCTCCTCCACCATAAGCTGCATTCCAATATTTGGAAAGGCCATTTTTAGGTAACCGACAAAGAATTTTTCATTCTCGGTTTGTTCTTCGTCTTCTGGGAAATTGAATAATACTGAAAGCGGAAGTTCAGCCAAATCAGGCTTGAAAATTTTTAAAAAATCTTTAACGATCTGCAATGAGTGGTGCTCAGGTTCGTGCACCATGATTAAGCGATCTACCTTGGCATTCTTGGGCAGCACTAAAACCGGACAATTCACTTTATGAACCAGCGCAGTTAATTCCCCCCAGTCGTTATCGTTTACGAAAATAGATGAATCAATGATGAACAAATCAGCAACTCCAGAAAGCCCCGCAAGGCTTGCTTCGTTAAGCTCAGATTTAAATACTTCTGCATTTACATTTGAAGGAACCTTCAATCCTTCCACTTTCAATTCAAACTCTACTTTTTTCAGTAAACTCAGAGAATCTGTAGAACGATTTAAGTGTGTAGTTGCCTCTATCAGCTCATTTTCTACACTTCCATCTACACATAAAAAAGTGAAGAAATACTCATTCAGTGGATTCAGGAAAGCACCTATCCTTTGATAAAGTGCTCCTAAATCACTTTGAATTCCCGCTCCGATTAAAATCTTCTGTTTCAAAACCCCTAATTCAGTTTACCACTGAAACAAAGGTAGATTTAAGAAGATGGGATAGGATTGATACGCATCAGCGAAAACCATGACAAAAGTCATGTTTTCTAGCCATAGAAATCGGCCTCGTGGAGTAGTTTATCGGCATCAAGTACCTTTATTTTCTTTCCTTCCAAGGCTATCATTTTGTCTGACTTGAATTCGGAAAGCAATCTAATTACGGTTTCAGTAGCAGTACCGACAATATTGGCCAAATCTTCGCGACTCAATACGATATCGATAACTTCGCTACCTTCTCCTTCCATTCCGTAAGTTTCCTTCAACATTAGGATTGTTGCGGCCAGTCTTTCTCTTACCGATTTTTGAGATAGTTGTGCAAGTTTACTTTCCATCACCCCTAGTTCGTGGCAAACGGCTTTCATTAGCTTGCCAAAAAATTCTGGATTAGAATGAAGCACTTTTAAAAAATCACTTTTTGGAATAAAACAGATGGCTGCTGGTTCTAATACAGTTGCAGAGGCGCCATAAAACTCCTCACTCAACAAAGATCTATAGCCAAGAAAATCACCTTTCTGGGCAATGAAAAGAATCTGTTCCTTTCCGTTAGAACCCATTTTAAACACTTTAACCTTGCCCGTATTGATACAGAAAATACCCATTGGACGGGTGCCTTCATAAAACAAGGTCTGGTTTTTTTTATAAGTGACGCAAGACTTGTGTTCACTTAAAATTTCCAATTGCTCCTCCTCCAGATTCGCGAAATGCGAATCACCCCTAGACTGACATGCGATGCATTGGAGTTGAACTTTCGTGTTTTTTATGGACATAAGAAATTGTGATTAACTTAAAGATAAACAAAGCAAAGGAGGATTAGCAAAGACTAACTCAATATCTCTTAAACAATCAATTGTCCTACGCCAAATAATACTACAAAGAGTAAAGTGGTCAAGGCCATTTGCTTTAGGAAAGGATCTAATTTTGAAGCTTCGGTATATTGCTTAACTGCTTTGGCATTTTTAATTAGGCCTGGTAAAGCCAATACGATGATCAATTGCCAATAGCTGGTATAGTTCATTAAAACATAAGTAAGCCCTAAAATGAAACCAGTAGCCAGTAAAAACCAATGATAGATCACTGCTTTTTTTCTTCCAATACGAACTGGGATAGAAATCTTACCCGCCTCCTTGTCAGATTCAATGTCTCTAATGTTATTAACATTCAACACTCCTACTGAGAACAGCCCAGTAGAAATGGCAGGAAGCAGATACTCCCATTTTAATTCCTGCTCGTATAAATAAGCCGAGCCCATCACTCCCACTAGCCCAAAAAAGATCAATACGCTGATATCGCCCAAGCCCATATAGCCATAAGGTTTATAGCCAGCAGTGTAGGTAATGGCAGCAAGAATGGCCAAAACCCCCAAGCCCAAAAAGAAGCCAAACACTTCAGGCGACCAGCCAAAGGCCAAATAAATCAAGCCAACTCCAGAAAGAAGCGACAATGCAGAAAAGAGGATGATGGCGTTGCGCATGGCTTTCAAGGAGATAACACCAGACTGAACTGCTCTTGATGGCCCTGTTCTTTTATGTCCATCAGCTCCATGAACTGAATCGCCATAATCGTTGGCCAAATTTGAAAGTACTTGAAGTAGAATGGTGGTTAAGGCACAAAGCCCAAAAACTCCAGCGTTAAATTGACCAGCCGAAGCTGCTAAAAAAGCGCCCATTCCTATACTGGCCAAGGCCAATGGAAGCGTACGTAGCCTAAAAGCTTTAACCCAATGCTTCATTTTTGATTATAAAGTTCCAGTAATGGCCTCGTCCATTGGGTTTACCGATGAAGGGAAGAAAGCGACTACTTTCCCATTTTCATCAATTAAGTATTTGTTGAAATTCCAGGTGGGCGCTTTGCCTGATTCTTTCTCTAACCACTCATAAAGTGGTGCTTTGTCTTTGCCGAGTACCGAAATCTTTTCGAACATTTGAAATGTAACCCCAAATTTGGCAGTGCAGAATTGCTGAATCGCTAAGTTCGAACCTGGCTCTTGTCCACCAAAGTTATTGGCAGGGAAACCCAAAACCACTATTTTATCTCCGTATGCCTCGTGTAAATTTTGGAGGTCTTCGTATTGAGGAGTAAAGCCACATTCAGAGGCCACATTTACCACCAACACCTTTTTACCTTTAAACTGGCTCAAGGAAATTTCTTTCCCTTCAATGGTCTTCATTTTAAAGTCGTAGAAACTCATTTCTTTAGGTTTTGGGTTGAAGATATTCAGCAACAAAAATAGGCTTAAACAGAAATTCATATTACATGCGGTTTGGAACGTTAATGCCCATTAAATTCATGTTTACCTTAATAGTTTCAGCCGCCAAAGCAGAAAGTCCTACACGGAATTTACGCTTTTCTAAATCACCTTCGCTGAAGATAGATACTTCGGCATAAAAGCGATTGTATTCTTTAGCGATGTCGTAAACGTATTGGGCAATTACGGCCGGAGAATACTCGTTTGCCGCCAAGTCCAGTTTTTCTGAATATTGACTGATCGCGTAAATCAAATCCTTTTCAGTGTCGTGCAAATCGGTGATTTGACTGTAATCAATTGCAGCAATATCAATATCAAGTTGCATTGCCTTGCGCACAATGGCGCTGATTCTCGCATAGCTATACTGAATGAAGGGGCCAGTATTGCCTTGAAATTCTATCGACTCTTCAGGATTGAAAAGCATACGTTTTCTCGGGTCAACCTTGAGCAAGAAGTACTTAATTGCGCCCAAGCCCAATGTTTCGTAAAGCTTACCTGCTTGTTCTTCGGTAAAACCTTCGATCTTGCCCAGTTCTTCAGTTCTACTTTTGGCCGTGTCGGCCATTTGCTGAATCAAATCATCGGCATCTACTACCGTTCCTTCTCTCGATTTCATTTTTCCTGAAGGAAGGTCTACCATGCCATAAGACAAGTGATAACAGGCCTCAGCCCATTTGTATCCTAATTTCTTCAGAATAAGAAAAAGTACCTTGAAGTGGTATTCCTGTTCATTTCCAACGGTGTAAATAAGTTGAGAAAGATCAGGATAGTCTTCATAGCGCATAATGGCGGTGCCAATATCTTGCGTCATGTATACTGAAGTACCATCACTTCTGAGCAATAGTTTTTGATCTAAGCCTTCATCGGTTAAGTCTACCCAAATAGAACCATCCTCCTTCTTATAGAAAACTCCTTTTTCAAGGCCTTCCATTACACGATCTCGGCCAATGAGATAGGTTTCACTTTCGTAATAAAGCTTATCGAAATCAACGCCCATGCGTTGGTAAGTATCTTCGAAACCAGCGTATACCCAACCGTTCATTCTTTCCCAAAGGGCATAAACTTCAGGGTCTTTGGCTTCCCACTTTAAAAGCATTTCTTGGGCCTCAGCAAGGATTGGTGTCTGCTTTTCAGCTTCTTCCTTGTCCATACCCTCGGCAACAAGAGTTGCAATTTCTTCTTTATAGGCTTTGTCAAAAGCCACATAATATTTACCCACCAAGTGATCGCCTTTGATGCCCGCAGTTTCTGGTGTTTCGCCTTCGCCAAACTTAAGCCAAGCCACCATTGATTTACAAATGTGAATACCACGATCGTTGATGATCTGTACTTTCACTACTTTGTTACCATTGGCCTTTAAAATTCTAGCTACTGAATTGCCCAAAAAGTTATTTCTCAGGTGACCTAAGTGAAGTGGTTTATTCGTGTTGGGTGATGAATACTCCACCACCACAGTTCTATTCTTATCTTCAATATTGAAAACAGGAGAAGCCGCTACATTTGCTCCATCGAAAATTTTGGCAAACAAATCTACTTGTGATCCTTCTGAGAGTTCTAGGTTTAAAAAACCCTTCACCACATTATAATCGGCCACTACATTGGAAACATTTTCTTTCAAATATTCACCAATGGCTTGCCCCGTTTGCTCTGGATTTAGCTTAGAAATTCTTCCAAAGGGAAAAGTGACCAAGGTATATGTACCAGCAAAGTCTTTTCGTGTGGGTTGTAGAG
>CAXBPM010000091.1:0-10055 GCA_963977345.1 uncultured Roseivirga sp. | reverse complement strand
AATATTGAAGCAGAAGGCAGAACTGAAGAAATTCTATTTCAGGACTCCTACAGCGTGTTACGTCCTTCGAGTATTGGCGCCATGACCACCTACGAATTGGACACGCCTATTTTTGTACAAGACACTTTCTATATCGGTTTTCAGCAAGCTACCAATGAATTTTTAGCAGTAGGCCTCGATAAGAATCAAGATTCAGGAGATAAAATGTTCTATAATGTAGATGGCACTTGGAGAAAGAACGAAAATGTAAAAGGTAGTTTTCTGATGCGTCCGAGGTTTGATAAATCGGTAGCCTCAACCTTTGTTCCCGGAAAAGCGGCCCCTGAAGTCCGTTTGGAGGTATATCCTAACCCAAGCGAGGGTGAGTTTAACATCAAAGGACAGGTAGAAGCCATCCAACTTTTCGATAGCTGGGGAAAAGAAGCACCATTTTCGGTAGAAGAAACTGAAACTGGACTCAAAGTTCTTTTCGGAAAAAATCAAAAAGGCATATATTTGCTCCACGTTAAAAAAGAAGGCAAGATCATCACTAAAAGACTGATTCTAAACCACTGACCATGGCTGATATTACAGTAAAAGAATTGAAGGAAAGAATGCACAACGGAGAAGTTAAAAACTTCATAGATGTGAGAGAAGAGTGGGAATTCGATGAGGATAACTTAGGTGCCAAATTGATTCCATTAGGCGATATTCCTCACAGAGTTACTGAAATTGAAGACCTTAAAGATGCCGAACTTATCATTCACTGTAAGTCTGGCGCAAGAGCAGGTAGAGCACAGAAATACCTCATTTCTAGAGGCTTTACCAATGTAAGAAACCTTATTGGCGGAATCGAAGGCTTTAGAGCCGATCAAGGTTAATAGGGCTGTTCATATTATTATTTGATTGGGTGTTACCCAACCCGAAGCTACGGTTCAAGTAGCTTCTACAAGCTATTCAGAGCCTCATTCTCATCGAAGAAGAGATTTACATGTGGTAGGTATGCAATCTTCCCTATCTTGATATTACCTATGTCCTAGCTTCCGATAACCAAAAAAGGTGGCCCTTTGCAGAACCACCTTTTTAATATTTACACTGGGTATTTTAGCCCATAAATCAAGCCAAATCGAAACGATCTAGGTTCATCACTTTGTTCCAAGCAGCTACAAAGTCTTTTACAAACTTTCCTTCTGAATCTGAAGAACCATACACTTCAGCCAAAGCCCTTAGTTCAGAGTTAGAACCAAAAATAAGGTCGGCACGGGTGCCTGTCCATTTTACTTGACCTGTTTTACGGTCGCGTCCTTCGAATACACTTTGTTCATCAGAAGTTGCGCTCCAAGTAGTGCTCAAATCGAGCAAGTTCACAAAGAAATCATTGGTCAATGCACCTGAACGTTTGGTGAATACACCATGATTAGATTGATCGTAATTAGTGTTCAATACACGCATACCACCTACTAAAGCCGTCATTTCAGGAGTAGTTAGGGTTAGCAATTGCGCTTTATCCACCAACATTTCTTCTGCCGTTACTTTATGTCTCGGTCTGAAGTAATTTCGGAAGCCATCTGCTGCTGGCTCAAGCGCACCGAATGATTCTACATCGGTTTGTTCAAGTGAAGCATCTGCCCTACCTGCGGTAAAAGGAACAGTAATATGATGACCAGCATCCTTAGCCGCCTTTTCAATACCAGCGCATCCACCAAGTACAATTAAATCGGCCATAGAAACTGGTTTGGCAAAAGCCTTTTTAATTCCTTCAAGCGTTTTTAACACTTTGGCCAATTGCGTTGGGTTATTCACTTCCCAATCCTTTTGCGGAGCAAGACGAATTCTTCCGCCATTCGCACCGCCACGCATATCAGAACCACGGAAAGTCGAAGCAGAGGCCCAAGCAGTTGACACCAATTCTGAAACAGAAAGTCCAGAATTTAGAATTTCATTCTTTAAATTTGCTACGTCTTTATCATTGATCAATTCATGCGTAACAGCAGGAATTGGATCTTGCCAAATCAGCTCTTCTTTAGGGACTTCAGCACCCAAATAGCGAGATATTGGCCCCATATCACGGTGTGTTAGTTTATACCATGCACGAGAAAAAGCCTCAGCAAATTCTTCATGATTCTCATGATAACGTTTAGAAATTGGCGCATAGATAGGATCCATCTTCAAAGCCATATCCGCTGTGGTCATCATTAAGGCCTGCGTATTAGAAGCATTTCCAGCTGCCGGTGCTTTACGCGCCTGAGATGCTGCTGTTGGCGTCCATTGATGTGCGCCTGCCGGACTTTTCGTTAACTCCCAATCGTAATTGAGCAACACATCAAAATATTCATTATCCCAACGGGTTGGGTTTGGTGTCCATGCACCTTCTATCCCACTGGTAATAGTGTCATCACCATGTCCACTTCCGAAAGTGTTTTTCCAGCCCTTGCCTTGCTCTTCAATACCCGCAGCGGCTGGCTCTCTACCTACATATTTATTAGGATCGGCAGCACCGTGTGCTTTACCGAAAGTGTGCCCACCAGCAACAAGCGCTACAGTTTCTTCATCGTTCATTGCCATACGGCCAAAGGTTTCGCGAATATCAATGGCAGATTTTAATGGATCAGGATTACCATTAGGGCCTTCTGGGTTCACATAAATAAGCCCCATTTGCACTGCGCCAAGCGGATTCTCCAATACGCGATCTCCCTCATATCTCTTATCGCCTAGCCATTCTGTTTCGCCACCCCAGTAAATATCTTGTTCTGGTTCCCAAACATCCTCGCGTCCACCTGCGAAGCCAAAGGTTTCTAAGCCCATTGATTCTAGAGAGCAGTTACCTGCAAGTACCATTAAGTCGGCCCAAGAGATTTTATTACCATATTTTTGTTTGATAGGCCAAAGCAGCAAACGGGCTTTGTCCAAGTTACCGTTGTCTGGCCAACTGTTCAGTGGAGCGAAACGTTGAGAACCTGAACCTGCTCCGCCACGACCGTCTTGAATTCTATAAGTACCAGCACTATGCCAAGCCATTCTAATAAAGAAAGGGCCATAATGACCATAATCGGCAGGCCACCAATCTTGAGAGTCGGTCATTAGATCGTAGAGATCTTTTTTGATGGCTTTTAAATCTAGTTTCTTAAACTCTTCAGCATAATTGAAATCTTCACCCAAAGGGTTTGAAAGTGAAGAATGCTGACGAAGTATATTAAGGTTTAATTGATTAGGCCACCAATCTCGGTTTGAGGTTCCGCCACCAGCACTTTGTTTGATAGCGCCACCATGAAAAGGGCACTTACCGCCACCATTCATGTCATGTACCTTTGCGTGTTCGTTGTTTTCCATTTTCGATAGGTTTTATTGTTAACGAATACAATTTAAGAAAACCCTTTCGATAATTTTTATTTATAGTTTTTATGAAGATATAGACAGAGACTATATCAATGCTCGTTATACAATTATCTCTGAAATGAATGGCTCAATTGAAATTATTATTTGAACACTGTTGATTATCTATATTATATTAAGGCAATGAAAACTAGGCATCCTTATTACAGGCGATTATGGTGGAGATCAAAACTGCCTTGGTTCTTGATTGATCTGGGAGTTGCTAGTAAAGGCAAAAACTGTGAGCTAGTGAATGCCGAACACAAATGGTATAACATAGACAATACAAAAAGTGGCTGTTACTATTGTGAAAAAATAAAAAATAAAAAAAATTGTGATTAGAGATTACACATTTCAGGTAATCCCAAGTAATCAGATATTCTGACCCATTCCAAAAACATTCTGATCTACCCAATGCTTGCCCCACTCATTCTGTTCTTCTTCTGTCCATAATTCAGGAAAGAACATCACTTTCTGAAATCTTGGAGGTAAATACTTCTGCCAATTGGTGCCGCCAGTCGCCTTAATGTCTTCTGGGCTGCGCTGTAAATAACGTACGGCTGATTTATAATGCACCAAAGGCCAATCTACATTGGCGAGCAAATCGTAACGTTTCAGTTCAGCAATAAGCTCTTCCGTTCCTTCCAATTCTTTATAGAAACGAATATAAAGCTGGTTCAAATTAGTGGACTTCACCTCATTGGCCAAGTGAATAAATTCCTTAGAATATTTGGCATCGAATTGATCTAGGGTCAACGTCTTTTTGCCCGTTTTCAATTCGGTCGCTCCCGTCATCCAATAAATAGCATCGTAAAGTTCTTCGATTGAAGCATAAGGATCAAAGTCATCGCGCTTCTCATGGTTCACCAGGTTGATCATGTCGGTAGAACCAATTTCGATCATGCGATACTGGGCCGATTGAAAGCCAGAAGCTGGTAAAAGCGACATTCTGAACTGTAAGAACTGCTCTTTTTCCATGCCTTGGATCATGATGGAAAAGGAATGACAAAGGTGTTCGAAGTAATTATTAATACGCTTTACTCGGGCTGTGAAAAACTCAACATTTGGGTGTTCAGCCGATTGCATTTGTTTCATTTCCCACAGAATCAGTTTAAAATACAGTTCCGTAGATTGATGATAAACAATGAAAATCATTTCGTCAGGAAAATGCGTTTTGGGATGCTGAAGCGCTAAAAGCGACTCCAAATTGATGTATTCCCAATATTTGAGGTAATCAGCGTGCAACAAACCATCAAGGTATGAAGCCATGTCTTGCCCCATTGCTTCGTATTTAGCCTCGAGCTTCTTAATTCTATCTAATATCCCTTGGTCGATTTCCTTGTTGTTCATACGTTTGTATTGTACTGAAATACGTGCAAATTTGAAAGATAATATTTAGAAACCAAAGAACATATGAATACCGATAACCACGCTAATATTCAGAAATCGTCAAAACAAGATACTTTTGAACACCCTGATTTCTACGGAATGGATTCCATGCTTACCGAAGAGCACATCATGGTGCGTGGTGCGGTGCGTGATTTCGTAAAACAAGAAATCTCTCCTTACATCGAAAGCTGGGCGCAAAACGCGCACTTTCCGCTAGAAATGGTGAAGAAATTTGGTGACATCGGAGCATTTGGGCCTCAGTTACCTACTGAATATGGTTGCGGTGGTATGGACTACATCTCCTACGGTTTGATTATGCAAGAAAT
The DNA here is from genome assembly GCA_963977345.1 of uncultured Roseivirga sp. Taxonomy (GTDB): domain Bacteria; phylum Bacteroidota; class Bacteroidia; order Cytophagales; family Cyclobacteriaceae; genus Roseivirga. The sequence continues at coordinate 4,989 of CAXBPM010000091.1, read as the reverse complement.
TGAGCGTGGTGACTCGGGCATGCGTTCTACGGCTTCGGTACAAGGTTCTTTGGTAATGTACCCTATCTACAAATTTGGCAACGAAGAACAACGCCACAAATACTTACCAAAATTAGCCTCTGGCGAATGGCTGGGTTGCTTCGGTTTAACAGAACCCGATCACGGTTCGAACCCTTCGGGTATGACCACCAATTTTAAAGACATGGGCGACCATTACCTTTTGAATGGTGCTAAAATGTGGATTTCAAACGCTCCTCATGCCGATGTGGCTGTGGTTTGGGCGAAAAGTGAAGAAGGAAGAATTCACGGACTAATTGTGGAGCGTGGTATGGAAGGTTTCTCTACCCCTACTACACATGGCAAATGGTCTTTGCGTGCCAGTGCTACTGGTGAATTGGTATTCGACAATGTGAAAGTGCCGAAGGAAAATCTATTGCCGAACAAAAGTGGCTTGGGTGCGCCAATGATGTGCCTGGATTCAGCCCGTTATGGCATTGCTTGGGGCGCTATTGGTGCCGCAATGGACTGTTACGAGTCAGCGAGAAAATATTGCGCAGAGCGTATCCAGTTTGATAAGCCAATTGGTGCCTTCCAGTTGCAGCAAAAGAAATTGGCAGAAATGCTGACAGAAATTACCAAAGCGCAATTATTGAACTTCCGTTTGGGTCAACTTTTTAACGAAGGAAAAGCCACTACCCCACAAATCTCAATGGCCAAGCGTAATGCCGTAGAGGTTGCTTTAAACATTGCCCGCGAAGCAAGACAAATGCACGGTGGAATGGGGATTACAGGTGAATACTCAATGATGCGCCATATGGCCAACCTGGAATCAGTACTGACTTACGAAGGAACACATGATATTCACTTGCTAATCCTCGGTGCTGAGATTACCGGAATTCCTGCTTTTAAGTAAGGATTCAAGATGACGTATATCATTGCAATACATCACTTTTATTAATAACACATAACGTTAGTGGCAATCTCCACCCATGAAAAAGAGTATCCGTAAACCTGAAAATTGGCAAGACTTTGAATCTCTATGCAAAAAACTATGGGGAGAGATATGGGAGTGCCATGAAATAAAGAAAAACGGACGGTCAGGACAGAACCAACATGGTGTTGATGTATATGGTATACCTAAAAACGAAAGCGAATATTACGGAATTCAGTGTAAAGGGAAAGACGATTACACTAAGAGCCAGTTAACCAAATCTGAAATAGATACTGAAATTTCCAAGGCACAAGAGTTTAAACCCAAACTCAAAAAATTCTATTTAGCAACATCAGCTAATAAGGATTCTGAAATTGAAGAGTATATTAGAATTAAGGATGTAGAAAATAGAAATGTTGGTCAGTTTGAAATTCACTTATTCAGTTGGGAAGATATAGCGGACTTGATAGAAGAAAATAAGAACACTTTTGATTGGTACGTAAAAAATATAAATCACAAAATTGCTTTTGATGTTTCAGTGACTTTTCAAAATGGAGAAAAGCATCTTGAATTCAGTCCTAAGTTGATTAAGAATCACAAAACCTATAAAATTAAACCATTTGACCACTCCTATTTTGAACTTTACAGTTCCTCGCCTGCCGAAAACAGAAAAACAAGAAGGGAAATAGACACAGAGTCTCAACCAGTTCGCTATTATATGGATGGTAGGAGTTTCAATAAAAGTGCGTCCGTATTCTCAATTCGAATAAGAAATTGTGGAAATACAGCAATCAAAAACTATAAACTCTACTTTTCATTTGACACTGATGAAATCAGTGCTGATACCGTGGACAAACGAGATGAATTCCTCGATATGAGAAAGTACTCTTACAACACGTGGATATATAAAGGAACAATGGACGGATTGTTTGAGCCAAGTGATCAAACCCTAGTACAGAAAGATCACATTATAACAGATGACATTTGCATCAGACCAATGGTTGAACACAGTCAAGAAGTAACGCTAAAATGGAAGCTAGTATCCGAGGACTTTGATGATGAAGGAGTATTAACTATTCAACTCATTACCGAAGTAATTGAACGACAAAGTACTGAAGAATGTGAATTTCCAATTGAAAACGAAATCATTTTAGAAAACTATACTGAAAGTCGTTAGCAGCCGTACACTTGGATATTAAGCTCCAATATCTCAGGTTCTCCGATTTATCTCCCATAGGTAGGATACACAACCATCTATTCACCAAGTAAGCTGTCCGCTTTCTTTAGCCCCCTTATCACACTCAAAGTAAGCATGCCGCTTAGCTTCTTCTGTGTTTCCGAAAAAGACTTCTGAAGTTTCGGAGCAAGGTGACTGTTCTGGGTGATGGTTTGTATAAAGTTTGGTTGGATAATCAAACTTCTCCACAAGTCCCCCACCAACCGCCCCCGCCTCGCTTTGCTGAAGCTTCGCGAAGGCAAAGAGGGCGGACATTCGTACTAGTTTTATGCTTCAGTTGTTTTCCGCCCTAGTAAGTGCTCTTCACCAACATGCCAGTTGAGCAGTATTTATTATCGCAATCACAGCATAATACCAAAAGTCTTTTTATCTTCTCCACGTGCTAAGTACCGGATCGCGTCAGATACCTTCGATCGTTACTTGGCATTGATAAAATGAATATGGAAGCAATAAAGAAATTTTTAGAATTCGAATTATTTCACATAGGAGAATTCCAGTTGAGAGCGCTCTCCTTGGTGATCATTTTTATAATTTTTGTGATGACCAAATTGATCTTGCTCTTGATCAAGAAAACAATTTTCAGTCGTGAGAATAGTAAACTTGATATAGGTGCCAGCTATGCATTATTCAAAATCATTAAGTATGTGATCTGGGTGATTGCTATTGGTTTGATTTTAGAAGCGCTTGGTGTCAAATTAACCGTATTAATTGCAGGCTCCGCTGCCCTACTAGTGGGGGTAGGTTTGGGCTTACAGCAGACATTCAACGATATCTTATCTGGGATCATCTTGCTTTCAGAAAAGTCTATTAAAATTGAAGACGTCTTAGAAATAGATGGTGACATCGTAAAGATTCAGAGCATTGGGCTCCGAACTTCCAAGGCCTCAAATACCGATGATGTTTCTATTATCATTCCAAACTCACTGATAACCACCAACAAAGTGATCAACTGGAGTCATCAGACCACCAAGGCCCGCTTTAGAATTAATGTAGGGGTTGCTTATGGGAGTGACATAGACTTGGTGATAAAGATACTGGAAGAAAGCGCGCATGAACATTCAGATGTCTCTGCACTTGATTCAACTGAAGCACGATTGGTGGATTTTGGTAATTCATCATTAGACTTTCAAGTCTTGTTTTACAGTCAGAATATTTTCCGAATCAGTAAGGTGAAAAGCGATATCCGTAGGAGTATCAGTCAGAAATTTGTCTCCAATAATATCACGATCCCATTCCCTCAAATGGACTTGCATGTGAAGTCAAACTCTACTGAGAAAACAAAAGATGGCGAGGAGTAGCGCTCCGTCCCTTGTTGGTGAAGAACATCAACAAGTCATGGAATCTCCCCTACTCACTAACCGACTCATTTAGGAGACCCTTCTGATTAAACTTGAATCCCCTCCAAAAGACTTTTCAATTTATAATTGAAAAAATGGACAAAACATTTGCGTAACTTCAAAGTTACCTTTATATTTACGTAACCTTAAAGTTACATAATGATGAAAACAGAAATCAAACACAATTGGCACTACGACCAATCCGTAGAAGAAATTTGGGAATACTTGACAAAAGCAGAGTTAATGGAAAAATGGCTGATGCCCAATGACTTTGAGCTAATTGTAGGACACGAGTTCAAATTTACCACCAACCCGATCCCCAGTTTAAGCCTTGATGGTAATTTCTATTGTAAAGTTTTGGAGATCCTTCCATTAAAAAAGCTTGTTTATAGTTGGAAAGGTGGCGCTAACAAAAGTGAACCGACTCTTGACACCATTGTTGAATGGACTTTAGAGGCCAAAGAAAATGGAACTGAATTGAGACTTATACATAGCGGATTTAAGGAAGAGAATGGCCCAATCCATGCAGGAATGTTTGATGGTTGGAACAAAAATATTCAAAAAATGCTCAGTCATATAAAACCGAATTAACATGGCAACTCAGCCCCTTGATGCCTTCCAAGTAATCGCAGACCCAAGTCGAAGACAAATATTGGGAATGCTGACCAAGGATACTTACAACATAAACTCTTTGGCACAAAACTTTAATATGAGTCGGCCTGCGGTCTCAAAACATATTAAAGTACTGCATACTGCAGGCTTTATCTCTATACAAGAAATTGGCAGAGAAAGGCATTGTATTTTAAAACAAGAGGGATTCAATGAACTCAAAAGTTGGATAAGCCATTTTGATGATTTTTGGAACGGGAAATTGAAAAATCTCGAAATGGCGCTAAACAGCAAAAGTGGTATCTAGAAGCGACAAATATTTAATATTTGTTCGTGCTCTTTGCTAAAAAGCTACTTATGGGTTACCAATCCCCCACTCAAAGGGTATATTTAAACTTTATTAGGTCACCCCTAATAGAGCCACTGACTCTAAGAATTAAGAGTAAACACATTACGCACAGCAAAAAACAAAAACCGCATTTCATGGGATTTAATATTGTATTGTTTGAGCCAGAAATCCCAATGAATACAGGGAATATCGGACGATTAAGCTTGGGGTCTGGATCTAAATTACACCTGGTAAAACCCTTTGGGTTTGAGTTAGATGATAAGAGGGTAAAAAGAGCTGGACTGGATTACTGGAAGCACATTACTCTCTTCATTTATGAGAGCATTGATGAGTTTTACTCAAAAAATAAAGGTGGAAATTTCGCATACTTCTCAAGTCATGGAACGCAAGATTACTGTGCTATTGATTACAAAGACGACATGTTCCTTATTTTCGGAAAAGAATCGAGCGGTTTGCCTGAGAACATAGTGACAAAGAATGCTGATTCAGTCTATAACATACCCATTTATAGCCCTCATATCCGAAG
>CAXBPM010000090.1:0-10100 GCA_963977345.1 uncultured Roseivirga sp. | reverse complement strand
TTATAATGAACATAATTAAGGCGTTGAATCATTATTTCCTTGGTAGAAAGCTCGATGGGGTGATTATGCTGTTGCCAAAACTGAAAGTCTTTATTATTTAGCTTCTTTTCCCCTGCCCTCTTCATCATCCAAAGCATCCATTCCCTTCTACTCTCCTGAGGATTGTTCTCCATATACTTCCTAATATGTCTGGAAGTATAGCTTTTTAAATCTCTGATGATGTCTTCCAGTTTGAAAGTTCCTTCTGTGCCCAGAATTAAGTGAACATGACTGGTCATAATACACCATGCGCCCACCAAAAGTCCTTTCTCTTTCTGGCTATACTTTATGGAGTCAATTAGAATATTTCGATACTCTTGCCTAATAAAGACATCGAGCCAATTTACCACTGTGAATGTCACAAAGTAAAACTCATCTTGACTGCGAATGGCGTACTTTCTCCCCATAACTCAAGTTAACATTTATCAACTAATTGATATATTATGTTTTGCTGTATTTTAGGTAGAAGGTCTTAGCGAGATGCTAAGACCAGTGCGGCTTTGTTGTATTTTACTGGGTATTAGCGAGACGCTAATACCAGTGGAGACGCTAAGACCAGTGCATTGGGGGATGATTAGTAGTGGGTCGCAGCGAGACGCTACGACCAGTGCCAGATTTACCAGACTTTGATAAAGTAGAAAGAGAAGTTATGCGTCACCTGAAAAAACTTGAATTTTAATTACCCCTTTCTAATGTTCGTAACTGCTAGGCATCGACACTAACTTTGGCGTGGCCGGGCTCAATACATTCCCGCTGAATTTGTTTTTTATCCCCTATTATGGACTGACCATCATTTCTTTTTTTGGGCAAATTTCAGCTGTTCATTCCAAAAAAATGAAAAGCAAACTGTTGAGCATTGCCCCCATTCACCAATCCTATGGTATTTTAATGATGGGAATAATTTTAACCGCAGTACTATTATTTGGACTCACCAATGGTTTTAAGGGCATGGAAATACCAAAAGAGTACGATATCATGATTGGGAAATAAAAACAGCTCAGTGCTTAACCGAAAAGCGGCACCTCATTCTGGGTGTTGCTTCTCACTGCGCTCCTGCCTGACATAAATACAGAATTTTAATCATACCCTTTCCAGTGCGCTTAACAAGTGACGTTTATATATTAAACATCATTATACTTCATAAAAATGAATATATTCACGGCTATACGTCACTTTTGTGATTAATAGCTAGCCACCATAAAAACAAACCCCAAAACTTCAATGATCAATAAGATTGATATTGACTCTTTATTAATTCATGACCACTCAAGGGAAATGAAAGAAATCGAATCCTTTGTTGAAACAAATGGTTTGAAAATTAGAAAAATCGTATCAGAACGGCTTATGATGACTTCAATTTTCTATCAAAAAAATGATGGGTTTTGGGATATCCATTATTACAACTACATAAGACATAAAGGAATTGCGATACCTTATATCTATTTGTCTTTAATAAGTATTTTAAGAAGGGATAGGATTTGGTTTAAAACAATAAACCCAATAGAACTCGATGAAATAAATAAGCGAATTCTAATTGACCATTTTACGAATAAAATTGAGATAAGCGGTGTAGTAAAATTCAGGAAATCCTATATGCAAGGGATTTATTTAGGTTTTGAGATTTATAAATTACTATCTGAAAAGTTAGTTACGCCAACAGATGTAATTAATCTATTCTATGACTGTGATTTACTTCCTGAACATGCTGGGTATTGTGCTGCTTTAAAAAGGTTTGGGGCAAATAGCGAAGCAAAAATTATTATCGATTTTTTCTGGGAGCAAGAAAGACAAGAATTTGTTAAATCAGTCGAAAGAATTGACGAATGTATAGAAGCTAATAAAATAGAAATTCAAGATTTTTTCTATATCCAAAAAGTACATTTCCCAGATTTAAAGGCAATAGATTTTGACCAAAAATATCAAGCATTCATGAAAGACAATACAAACAAACTAGAGTTTGATTTAGCAATTTCGTTTGCTGGAGAAAATCGAGAAATCGCTAAAACTATTTCAGATAGTTTAAACAAAAGAGGTTATAAAATATTCTATGACGAATTTGAGAAGTCAAAAATGTGGGGGAAAGATTTATATGAATATTTAAGCGAGATTTACAGCACAAAGGCAAAATATTGCCTAATACTAATTTCAGAAGCTTACATCAAAAAACCTTGGACAAGGTTAGAAAAGAAATCAGCTCAATCAAGAGCTTTTGAAGATGAAAACGAATATATTTTGCCTTTGAGGATTGATGATTCAAAGGTTCCTGGAATATTATCTACGACAGGCTATCTCGACTATAGAAAAGAAAGTATGGAGGAAATCATAAACTTGTTGGTCGAAAAGATAAATAATTACGGTGGCTAACAGCAATAATTAATACAGATTTTGGTATTCAACCCAAAGACTAAAGCTTTAAATCTAGTCCGCCATTTTTTTTTGATTTGGCCTAATAAATGAAAAAATAAAACTAATTTTTTTGCTAGATGATGAATGGAAAGGTTTATTCCATTTAACCCAGTACTAACTATGGCCGAGAAACTTGCGCAGCGATTGCCTCAATATAAGGTCCTCTGGAAAGCATCCATGACTGATCAGATTCAAGATTTACCAGACTTTGGTAAAGTAGAAAGAGAAGTTATGCGTCACTTAAGGAATTTAGAATTATGAGCGACAAAATAATACATATTCATGATGAAGATAGTGAGGCAGATACTTGCAGAAAGGAAGTATTACCAAAACTATATGAAAGTCAATGGACGGATGATTTAATACTCGAACAACGAACTTTTACGGATGGGAAAATCATTGTAATCGGAAGAAAAGCAAAAAGAAAGAAGACGAAACGCTTTGATTATTTGCTTCGCTATTCACAAAATTTCCCGATTGCAATTGTTGAAGCAAAAAAGAAATACAAATCAGCAGGAGATGGAATGCAACAAGCAAAGGACTATGCTCAAATTCTGGGCTTGAAGTTCGCTTACTCCACCAACGGTGCTGATATTCTAGAGTTTGATTTTATTACCGGGCTTGAAAAGAAAATTAGTAGCTACCCTACCCCGCAGGAATTATATGATAGACAAAATGCGACAGAACCAATCAAACCTGAGATACGGGAAACATTCTTAAAACCATTTTTTGCTACTCCAAATAAAGAGGTTAGATATTATCAAAGAATTGCCATCAATAGAGCTGTAAAGATAATTTTAGAAGGTAAGAAACGGGCGTTATTGACCTTGGCTACTGGAACAGGAAAAACTACAGTGGCGTTTCAGGTTATCTATAAACTGTGGAATAATCGATGGAATACCAAAGGTGAACATCGCAGACCTAAAGTTTTATTTCTTGCAGATAGAAGCATTTTGGTATCTGACCCACACGCCAAAGACTTTGCTGTATTTGGTGATGCCAGATGTCTAGTCCCAGAAGAAGGTTTACCAAGTAGTAGAGAAATTTATTTCTCTACTTATCAATCATTGGCAGAGGACAGCAACCGAGTTGGAGCCTTTAGGAGTTTACCTAGAGACTTTTTCGACTTAATCGTGATTGATGAGTGTCATAGAGGAAGTGCTTCTGAAGAGAGCAACTGGAGAGTAATTCTTGATTATTTCAATACATCCGTTCAGCTCGGTTTGACCGCAACTCCTTTAAGGGAAGACAATAGAGACACCTATCAATATTTCGGTAATCCATTATATACTTATAGCCTAAAGCAAGGAATCGAGGATGGCTTTCTTGCTCCCTATTTAGTTCATCGAGTTGTAACAGAAACAGATGCCACCGGATTTAGACCGGAAGCAGGACAATTAGATGACAAAGGAGAGCTAATTCCAGATGGCGTTTATTCTACACCTGATTTTGAAAATACTCTTTCCTATTTACCACGAACAAAAGCTGTAGTAAAACACTTTCATGACTTTATGGTCAAAAATGGAAGGTTTGACAAGGCTATTGTATTCTGTGTAAATCAGCCTCATGCAGACGAATTTCGCAGAGAATTTAGCAATCTCAATCAAGATTTAGTCAAACAATATCCTGACTATGTGGTAAGAATCGTTTCTGATGAAGGTGATATCGGAAAAGGTCATCTTGGAAAATTCATGGATATTGATGAACCAATCCCAGTTGTAGTTACTACAACAAAATTATTAAGCACAGGGGTTGATGCCCCCACCTGTAAAGTCATTGTTCTTTTTAGAATGGTGAATTCCATGACAGAGTTCAAACAAATTATTGGAAGAGGAACACGCGTTCGTGAAGACAAAGAAAAACTCTTCTTCACCATTATGGATTACACAGGAAGCGCTACGAGAAACTTTGCCGACCCTGATTTTGACGGAGAGCCACCTTTAATCACAGAAGAAGAGATTGATGAAGAAGGAACTATCATAGATGGTGACGAGTGGGTACCTGATGATACCGACACAGGGGATGATGAAGATTGGGGAGACGATGAGGAGTCGGAAGATCCACCTACGGGTGGCACAACTGGTGGACAACCCAAAAGAAAATATTATATCACTGAGGGTGAAGTTTCAATCGCTGCGGAGAGTGTGCAAATTCTGGATGCAAGCGGAAAGCTGAGAACCATTCAATTTACACAATATGCAAAAGAGCAAATCACCATATTATATCCTTCTATTAACGAATTCAGAACTAAATGGAATGATCTCAAAGAAAGAAAACACATTCTAGAGGAATTGGAAAACAATGGAATTTCTGTTGAACAATTAATGGACATTACCAAAAACCAAGAATCTGATCCATTTGACCTACTCTGCTTTGTAGCCTTCGACTTAAAACCTTTATCAAGAAAGCAGCGAGCCGATTTATTAAAAAGAAACAAACCTGACTTTTTCACTGAATTTAGTGAAAAAGCAAAAGATGTTCTGAATCTGATTCTAGAAAAATATGTGGAATATGGCCCTAACCAGTTAAGACCTGATATTATCTCCGTTGATCCTATTTCGCTAAAAGGCAATGCCTTTGAAATAGTAAACGAATTTGGTGGAATAGAAGAGTTTAAAAAAGTAATTGAAGAGATACAAACCCTGCTTTATGCAGATGCAGCTTAAAATAAAACATGACAAAAGCGAAAAAAAATAAAGTAGTAAAGCAGGAAACTCCTGCACAGAGACTTTCAGGCATCATTAAGAGCTGTCGCCAAATTATGCGAAAGGACAAAGGTCTGAATGGTGATGCTGATCGGCTCCCCATGTTGACCTGGATCATGTTCTTGAAATTTTTGGATGACAATGAGCAAATGCAAGAGGTAAATGCTCAACTGGAAGGCAAAAAATACAAGCCCGCCATAGCAGCCCCCTATCGTTGGAGAGATTGGGCAAAAGACACCAACCTGACAGGAGACGACTTTCTCAATTTTATAGGTAATGAAAAAGTCACGCTTTCTGATGGAGTAGAACGGACAGGTTTATTTTACTATTTAAGAAGCCTCCAAAGTGAAACAGGTACAGAACGTAAAGATGTGATTGCCACTTCATTTAAAGGCATTAATAACCGTATGATCAATGGTTACCTTTTGCGGGATGTAGTGAACAAAATTGATGCAATCCATTTTACCAACAATGAAGAAATCAATACCCTTGCTCATTTATACGAAACCATTTTGAAAGAAATGCGAGATGCTAGTGGTGATGCAGGTGAGTTTTATACCCCACGCCCTGTAGTGAAATTCATGGTTGAGATGCTGGCTCCAGAAATTGGTGAAACGGTCTTGGATCCGGCAGCAGGTACCGGTGGATTTCTTACCCAAACTTTTGACTTTCTCAAAAAGCAAGTCAAAACCGTTGAACAAAAAGCAACTCTGCAACAAAAGACCATTTACGGAGGTGAAGCCAAATCCTTGCCTTTCCTTTTATGTCAGATGAACCTTTTGCTTCATGGATTGGAATACCCCAATATTGATAGTGGAAACAGTTTGAGGAATCCACTCAAAGATATCGGAGATTCAGAACGGGTAGACATTATCATTTCTAACCCTCCTTTTGGCGGAGAAGAAGAAAAGGGAATATTAAACAACTTCCCAAACGATAAGCGAACCACAGAAACGGCTTTTCTTTTCCTTCAGCTGATTATGCGTAAACTACGAAGACAGAAGCCCAATCAAAAAGGAGGTCGTGCAGCAGTGGTTATACCAAATGGGACCCTATTTGCCGATGGAGTTGCCGCTCGAATCAAAAAGCAGTTAGTGGACGACTTTAATCTTCACACAATCATTCGCTTGGGAGATGGTGTATTCGCCCCTTACACAGACATCCCTTCCAACATACTCTTTTTTGAACATGGTAAGCCTACTTCCGATATTTGGTATTATGAGCTATTGCCCCCAGAAGAAAGAAAAAAATATAGTAAAACAAGACCTATTCAACTGGAGGAATTCGACCCAATTAAAGCGTGGTGGAAAAAGCGGGAAGAGAATGAAAATGCTTGGAAAGTCAATATTAAAGACATTCTCAAAAAAGATGAGAAAGGCGGTGTAGTGCTTAATCTTGATATTAAAAATCCTAATAGAAAAGGAGATTTAGAATATCATGAGCCAAAAAAATTACTTAAATCCTTGGAAGAAAGAGAAAGAAAAATTGTGTCTCTTATTGATGAGATTAAGTCCATAGTTCAACTTCAAGAAACAGAATCAAATGTTTGAAAACTGGACAAATACTCCTTTATCAAAATTACTGATTCAAAAGAGCGAATCAGTAGAAGTTAAACCTGAAACGGATTACAAACAGGTGACTGTTAAGGTTAAGCACAGAGGTGTTACAATGAGACAAATTATCAAGGGAATTGACATTGGATCTTCTCAATATTTAGCTAACAAAGGAGACTTTATTATCTCAAAGATTGATGCCAGAAATGGTTCAATGGGATTAATACCAGAAGAATTGGATAACTCTATTGTGACAGGAGATTTCCCCTTGTTTCAATTTACAGAAAGACTTAATCCAATATTTTTCAATTACTATACTTCCCTTCCTGTTTTTGATGCAGCGTGTCAACAAGCTAGTGCTGGCAGTACAAATAGGAGGCGTCTAAAAATGGAAGTCTTTAAAAAGATTGAAATCCCCCTACCGCCCATAGAAGAACAAAACCGTATCGTCAAAAAACTCGAATTGGTTAAAAACAATTCTGACGAAATCAGAAAAACAAGAAACCAACAAGCTAAAGACATTGCCAACCTATTGTACAGCAAATACCTTGAAATTATTGCAGATGCTCCTTGGGAAAAAATGGAGACTATAGCTCCTATAACAAGGAGACCAGTAGACATTGAGCTTAATCAGGAATACAAGGAACTTGGAATCCGAAGTTTTGGAAAAGGCACTTTTATCAAACCTAATTTTCATGGTCGAGATTTGACGTGGCAAAAACCATATTGGTTAAAAAAAGATGACCTAGTGATCAGCAACATAAAGGCGTGGGAAGGAGCGATTGCAGTAGTTAGCGAAGAAGAGGATGGATATGTTGGCTCACATAGATATATCACATGTGTTCCGGACCCAAAAAGATTAACTAGTCAATTTCTATTGTACAGCTTGCTTTCTCCAAAAGGTATGGAAGACATTGGACATGCTTCTCCAGGTAGTGCAGACCGAAACAGAACCACGGCAGTAAAACGCCTGAATAAGATAGAGGTTCCTGTGCCATCAATTGCCCAACAAAAGGAGTTTGCAAAACTTCAAAATCAACTCATGGCTTTGAAGTTAGAACACCAAAAGACAGTTGAGGATTTAGACCATCTCTTTCCAGCTTTGTTGGATAAAGCATTCAAAGGAGAATTGTAAGACCATGGCAGACTTAAAGGTTTCAATAGATTATTTTAATGATGAGCATCAAAAGCTTTTTGAAGCTTACCCAAATGCTGCTGATATTGAAGCCTTGGTTATAAACGGAGCAAACATCTCCAAAGAAGAGTTTTTGGGTTATATGATGTTCAAAGATCAACTAGACAGAGTTGGTCACAAAACGTATAATGAACTAAGTGCCCGAATCCAACATCGCCTTGGTGACATAGATGACTATCTGACTTTTGGTAATGGTAGCGTACAAGCTCAAATTATTGGAGGAGACCTGCATCAAACTGGCTTAACTGAAAGAGTTGGAATTGCACTTGGGCTGTGTGTCGTAAATCAAATTCACGGATTGACGCAGGCTGATTGGGAGAAAATACCCGAAGCACCTGGCAGAGGTGGTCATCCCACATTTGACTTTGAGATCCCCGTTGCATCCACTGGAAGCAATTTTATTCAGGCAGAAAATAAAGGCTCAGCTGTCCAAGACAATTCTGATCAAAGAGGAACAGTAGATAGTCACTACAAAGGAATTCTTAGAAAGAAGAAATATTTGAGAGGTGAAGAGGCGAAATTAAACATCCCACTTCATGATAATCTTTACTATGGAACCATTGGGGTACTAGACAATCAAACCAACAGTACTGCTAAAGTTTGGCTCGTTGATCCTCCCGCATTTAATATTGAAATGGGGCCAAGAAAATACAAGCTCGTTTCCAGATTAACTTACTATTTGGAAGAGTTCAAGGAGATTGGGTTAAAAACAAAAATACTTGAAGCTCTAGAAAACCGAATTAAAGAAATAATTGCTTCAAAAGATTACTCTTCTTTTGACAATAAATCATTAGACGATAATTATCCAGCACAAGGAACTTATTATCTATACATGGAGGGAAATAATAGTCTTGCATTAGTTGATACCAATGAAGCTTTTGGTCGAGTCTTTCTAATTGAACGGAAACAACGAACAGTTCCATACTTGATAGCCTTTCCTAAAGCCTTGATGAGAATCATAATCAAACAGAATTTTGAACAAATCTTAAATTATAAATATGACCCTGATTTTATGCGAGAAAATGTTCAGGTGTTGATGAGATTCACAAAAGGTGATATGCTGGAAAGAAATATATCAGAGGTGTTGAAATTCACCTTTAACGAGAAGAAAAGATCATCAGAAGCTGTCTACTTTGGGAAATTGAATTTTTCTTCTGACGGTAAAATATTTGGTATGTTAGATAATGAACGATAATAGCCAATACCCAAACTTGTAAAGAGAAATTTAAATAATGTCCTACCATACACATGAGACATTTCTTAACAAGACATTAAAGCCAGCCTAACCAGGCTTCACTCCTCACTCCTTTCCGCAGCAATGCTTGTACTTTTTTCCGCTACCGCAGGGACAAGGTGAGTTGCGGCCAATGGCTTTGGGTTTGGAGTAGGAATCCTTGTCAATAACCGCGGTTAAATCTTGATGAAACACTTTGCTGAGGGTTTCATACAATTGGGGATGCTTCTCTTTGAGCAAATGGGGTCTTTCAAAAAAGTATTCGCTGGCTACGGCAAAAAACTCTTGTCGGTTGGTGCTGCCGTAACCGTCAATATCGGAGTGGCTGGCCAGTATTTCGTCTGTTTTCTTTTTAACAAAGTCCAACCAAGGCAAGGCGTAAATTTTATCTTCAAAGCCCGGAGGAATGCCGTCTACTTCACCGTTTTCCTTATCGAATAAATGTGCAAACTCATGAATGCCTACATTCTTCTTGTCGTTGGTAATGTCGAAACCCGCATGCAAAGCAGGTTTGGAGAGAATCATTTTGCCTTCCATGGCGCCAGTACCCACCATTCCGGTAATGATTTCGGTTGTGCTTCCAATATTATAATCTCGGTCGAAGGAACTCGGGTAGAGCAGCACTTCATCTAAGTATTTGTAGTTCCAAGCCGGAAAGCCAAACAAGGGAATCACGGCACTGCTGGCCACCAAAAGTCTGTCCACCAAATCCACCGTGGTTTGAACTCCCGTAACGGGTGTATCTGCTAAAAAGCGTTGCACATCCGATTCGAACTGCTGCTGCTGATGGGCATCGAGATTACGGTAAAAATGGACATGCTCGGTGAGGATGGCTTTCCATTTTGGAGGCGTAGCTAAAAGTTTAGAGACCTTCTTTTTCTTTCTTCCCCCTAATTTTAAGGCCAAAAGAAACACCACCATAAAGCCAAGGATAATACTGAATACCATAGGAGCGCAAAGTATTACAA
>CAXBPM010000089.1:0-10185 GCA_963977345.1 uncultured Roseivirga sp. | reverse complement strand
AGTGGTGGCAGAAGGAATCAAAGTGCTCGATGCCATTGCATCGCGTTTTGGTCACAAGTTTACTTATGAATACGCTTTGGTGGGCGCAGCTGCCATTGATGAAACGGGCAATCCATTGCCAGATGAAACTTTAGCGGTTTGTAAGCGCTCAGATGCCTTTTTGTTTGGTGCCATTGGTCATCCAAAATATGACAATGACCCTTCAGCCAAAGTAAGGCCAGAGCAGGGTTTGCTTAAGCTGAGAAAAGAACTTGGGCTTTTCGCGAATATTCGTCCTGTAACGGCTTATGATAGTCTTTTGCACATGTCGCCACTGAAAGTAGACCGTATTATGGGGGTTGATTTTGTAGTGTACAGAGAACTGACTGGCGGTATTTATTTTGGCGAAAAAGGAAGAACAGAAGATACTGCTTACGACAACTGTACTTATTCGTATGCAGAAATTGAGCGTATCGCACATTTGGCATTTAAGGCTGCTCAAAACCGAAAGAAGAAACTGACTTTGATAGATAAGGCCAACGTATTGGAAACTTCCCGCTTATGGCGAGAGAAAGTATCCGCCATGGCCAAGGAATATCCAGATATAACGCTTGACTGCATGTTTGTGGACAATGCCGCCATGCAAATGATTCAGAATCCAAAGCAGTTTGATGTGGTGCTCACCGAAAACATGTTTGGCGACATTATTTCTGATGAAGCCTCCGTTATTGGCGGTTCAATGGGCTTATTGCCTTCTGCTTCGGTAGGAAATAAAACAGCCATGTTCGAACCTATTCATGGTTCATACCCACAGGCGACAGGCCAGAATATCGCCAATCCAATTGCGACAATTTTATCCGTAGCCATGCTGTTGGATCATCTGAATTTAATCGATGAAGCCATAGAAGTGAGGCAAGCGGTGAATGCTTCGCTGCGCAATGGAATGGTAACACAAGATTTATCAAAAGGCCAAGGTTTTGGCACCGACAGGGTGGGTGATTTTATTGTCAACCATATTTTAGACGGTGAAGCCTCTGGCTCTCAAAATAACATTCAGGTCGGTCTCAGCACCATCATCTGAGTTTGTTAGAAGTGGTTTGTTAATTAATTAAGCCCTGACTCAGTAGAGTTGGGGTTTATTTTTCAACCATAAATCATAAGGTGTCGTTTAAAACAAAACTTTTAAATGTATACTTATGAGAAAGCCCATTCTTGCCATTCTTTTAATACTTTTTTCAGCCACGCTTTTTAGTCAATCCAAAAGTTATACAGAACAAAAGAGTAAAAAGCTACAGGAAAAATCACCCTTCGAGAAAATATGGGATGGAGAACTTCCAGCCGAGGTGGTTTATAAAGATGATCAGATTATCGCTTTTGTGCCTTTAACAAAGCAAGCTCCCATTCATTTTCTGATTGTTCCCAAAAAACGAATAGCAACAATAAATGACTTAGACGAAAGTGATACACAGTTGATTGGGAAGATGTTTTTAGTGGCCAAAGACTTGGCAAAGAAGTATGATATTTCAGAAACAGGATTCCGGTTGGTCATCAATACAAATGAAGATTCAGGGCAGTCGGTATTTCATTTGCACCTTCACTTACTCGGGGGAATAAAAACTGGTCCAATGGTCGATCAAACTTTCAAAAATGCCAATGGCAAAAAAGAAGGGAATTGATTCGCCTTTATCTGCTTGTTTATTAGTGAACTTAGCCACCCAAAGGACATGGTTTTGATAAAAATAGAGTAAAAAACTTTATCCTTTACTCTATTTTGGATGTGTTAAAACCTGACTTAAAAGCAATACTCTAGAAGGATTAAGTAAGGTTCAATGAGTTTGTTGGAAGTGGTCTATACGCCAGTATAAAGAATCAACACATCAATTTCTTTTTTATCCTTTTTGATGCCTAGGCCAATTTTTCGAAGGTTTTCTTGAAAAGAGCCTTTTGTTTCGGGGTCAAAACTGAATTCCAAAGAGAAGTAACCATCAATGTCTGTTTCGTTCACTACTGGTAAACCGAAAAGCCCAAAACTTTCTAAATAATCACGAAAATCATCCATTGACGCACCTGCGCTTTTAAAATAATCTCCTCTGCCAGAGTAACCATTGGCATGTTCCTCAACAGGGCTTAAGCTGAATTCCAAAGAATCAATTTTATAGAGTACAGCGACCTCTTTTTCCTGTTTTCCTATTCTACCTTTCACCTCCAGTAACTCGTTCAACTTAGATTGAAAAATTGGGTAAAACTGATACCTGTCTTCTGGAGCAACAATGATGTCTAAATTGTAAAGGTTGTCCGTGTTTTCGTAATCAAACAGCGTTTCATCCACCTCGTAAACCAATCGATTAGAGCTCATTTGAAATGCAGCTCTGAATAAACTTGAAACAGGAGCATTATGAATAGTCATTCTTCGGTTTTCAAATATGCCACCCGATTTTTTACTGAAAGAGGGAATGCTGGCATTATAAGGCTGAATCACAAAGTGCTCAGTAATAGTGCTGTCTACTTTAAAATAATCGTCTGCATAATCGAAATCTATGATGTCTGTTTTTAAAGGAAGGTCTATCGGTTCACCTTTCAATACTTGCTCAATTACTTTTGAATTGATGTTATCAGGAGCTGTAATGGCGACCACTTTACCTTTTGCATTGATTAAAACCGTATGCGGGATTATGCTATGCGGAAAGGCCTTTTGTAAGCTCTTAGTGCTGTCTAAGCCAAACAAAAAAGCTTGAGGCCTTGAACTTATAAATCGATTAATTCTATCTTCTGACTCGTGGCTTACAGCAATTACCTGAAGCCTGTCCTTGAATTCATTCTGAAGGTCGTTGAGATGGGGCATGCCTGCAATACATGGTGAACACCAAGTGGCCCAAAAGTCAATCATTACCACTTTTCCTTCCAATTCGGAAATAGAGATGGGTGCTTTACTATTATCCATTAAGCTCAATTTGAGGCCTGAAGATGAGTCGCCAATTTTTAGAGTTTGCCCAAAAAGCTGAACCGAACAGAGGAGGAAGGCAAGGGTGGAATAGAGTGTTTTCATATGATGTATTTTTTTGGATAAATGTATGGGCTATCAATGTTGGCAATAGTTAATGCTATTGAAAAGAAGTGTAAATGTTTGTTAATGCAGTTTTTAAGGCCAATTATGCCCCATATATTTAGGTCATGAGAACATGGAAAAAAATGAATAATCTGTACATGTTCACCGCGCTCGTGACGTTGGTGATGCTTCTAATTTATTATAGTTATAGGGAGTATGTTTTTAGGGCAGAGGAGTTTAATAAAAATGCAAATCATGTATTGGAGGTTGCTGTTGAAAAAACAGAGGAGGAGAGGTTAGCGCGAGTCAGAGCCTATTGGATGGGGGATATGGATGACCCTAATCTGGTTAAAGTCAAAGCAGAGAAAGGCCCAGGTGGTGAGTTAAGTATTGTCATTTTAGATCCAAAAACGAATGAAAGAGAATTGGTCTTTAATCTTATGAGCACTGAATATCCAGATACAATTACGGATGAATTCCTAAGAGATAAATTCAGAAAATTCGTTTTGTCAATGGGAGATGCATATGTGTTTTTGCAAGACACAATTCATACAAGGTATCAGATTTATAAGGACACAATCCGTACCTCTCCCGAACAACTAAAGCAGAACTTCAAAGATCAACTTTCTACTTTTTCCATTAAGTCAGATTTTGACATTGTTTTGTCAGAAGACAGTGTCTTAACCGAAGCGGATCCCCATTTTTTTTCCATACAGCCGATAAAGATGAATGATGAGAAATGGAGTCAGTATGTTTCTGCTAATTTTCATCAACCATTCTGGGAAGTGCTGAATGAAATCAAACTGGTTTTGCTAGTGAATTTATTTGTTCTGATGTTCATAGCCTTAGGGTTTTGGCAAATGCTAAAAACCATCAAGAAACAACGAGAACTGGTTCGGTTGAAAGATGATTTTATTGATAATGTGACCCATGAATTGCTAACACCAGTTTCTACCTTAACGCTGGGAATGGATAGTCTGGAGACCTATTTTGAAATGGGGGATTCACAAAAAGTAAAGCAGTATACGGCTTTGGTAAAGCAGGAGGTCAATCACATTTCCAATCTCGTAAAAGGTGTATTACAATCGAGTGTTGCCTTTCAAGGTCAGGTCAAACTGAAACTCGAATATTTGAACCTTAGACCAATCATTGACAATGTGAGGCTGTATTACCTTCAAAAGACAGATAAGTCATTGAAGATTACTTTGGCCTGTGACGAAAACCTCACTGTTTATGCAGACAGGCAACATTTGATCAACGTTCTACATAACCTTATTGATAATGCCATAAAGTATGGGGATCGCTTGGCATGTGAAATAGACATTGCCGCAGAGAAAGTTGGGAATCAACTAGTGCTTACAATTAGCGATAACGGAAAAGGGATTCCTGAGGAGGAATCAGAACGTATTTTTGATAAATTCCATCGTGTTGGCCAAGATGATGTTCACGAAGTAAAAGGACTGGGCATTGGTTTATATTATGTGCGCACCATTTTAGCACGGCTCAATGGCACGATTAAATTAGAAAACTCAAGTCCAAAAGGCAGTACTTTTAAAATCACGATAGATCAACCACAGCATGCAGACGTCAATTAAGGTTTTATTGGTAGAAGATGAGCCTTCTCTTGCATTGGTGGTGAAGGATGCTCTTGAGCAACATCAATACAATGTTAAGTTGGCGACTAATGGCGATGAAGCTTTAAAGGCGTTCCACAGCTTTGAGCCTCACATCGTTATTCTGGACATTATGATTCCAAAATTGAATGGCTTTAATGTTTCCAAAACCATTCGGAACCTAGATCGAAAAACACCCATCATTTTCCTTTCTGCTAAAATTCAGGCCAAGGACGTTGTAAAAGGCTTTGAGTCGGGAGGTAATGACTATCTCCGAAAGCCATTTAGTATGGAAGAATTACTGATCAGAATGAGGGTGCTACTTAGCGGTTCTGGTTTGTTAGACCAAGTGGAGGAGGCCCAAAAGACTTTCTTTGACTTTGGAGGTTTTGAGTTCGATTACAATAGACTAGAATTGAAGTTTGAGAATAATCTGCGTAAACTGACTTCTAAGGAAGCCGACTTGCTTCAGCTTTTCTGCGAACACCAAAACCAACTGCTGACGAAAAAGGCCATTCTCCATGCCATTTGGGGCGATGATTCCTTCTTTAATTCGCGCACCATGGATGTTTTCATTTCCCGGCTGCGGAAATACATGAGTTTCAACCCTGACATTACCATCATCAATGTTAGGGGAGTTGGCTATAAGTTGCTTATAAATTAAGACTGAAATCGGCTGAATTAATTCCTCCTTAAAAAAAGCGTCCATCTGTAAAGTCTAATTCCCAAGTCTTCTTATTTTTGCGGTTGTTAAAACCCCGAGCAGCTTTTGATATCAATTTTTAGGCTTTGGGTAGAATTAAGCATTTGAAATTATGGGAAGAGCATTTGAATTTCGTAAGGGTAGAAAAATGAAGAGATGGGGCATGATGTCCCGCGTGTTTCCAAAACTAGCTAAAGCCATCACTATGGCCGCTAAAGAAGGCGGTGGCGACCCTCACATGAATTCCTCATTGCGTACGGCCATCCAAAATGCCAAGGCGCAAAACATGCCTAAAGACAACATCGATTCGGCCATCAAAAGGGCAACAAGCAAAGATGTTGAGGCTTATATAGAAATGAACTACGAAGGCAAAGGCCCGCATGGTGTCTTGGTTTTTGTAGAATGTGCTACCGACAATATGAACCGTACAGTAGCCAACGTGAAGTCATATTTTAATAAAGCGGGTGGGGCAGTAGTGCCTAATGGCTCTTTAGAATTTATGTTCCACAGAAAATCTGTTTTCGAGTTTTTGAAAACCGATGACATGGATTTGGAAGAATTGGAATTCGAATTTATTGATGCGGGCCTCGAAGAAATTGAAGAATACCCAACGGAAGAAGACGAAGACCAAATGATGGTGGCCATTTATGGCGATTACACCAACTTTGGTCAGTTGCAAAAGGCGCTGGAAGAAAAAGGAATCGATATTAAAAGCGCCAGCTTAAAGCGTTTCCCAACCACTCCGGTAGAGTTTACCGAAGAGCAAATGGAAGAAATCGACAAGTTGATTGATAAGATTGACGAAGACGATGATGTTCAAGGTGTGTATACCAATGTTGGCTAAGCACATAGGCTTTGCCTTAAGCCCAGCAGCGTTAGACTGTTAAAACCAAAAACTCCAACTACTGTAAAGTGGTTGGAGTTTTTGGTTTTGGCCCTATATTATTTTAGGTGACTGTGATATTACTTGGTAAGTGTATTGCAAAATTGAACTATGGCAGTATAGTATATGTCAAGTTTGGTTGTTTTGTCAGTGTTTTGTCAGACTTTTAGCTGGATGTCAGTTGATGTCTTCTGTCATTATGACTGATTATTGATGTAAGTAACAAAAGAATGTATGTCAGTATCGATTGGCATGAGCATTGCCACAAAAAAAACGGAGCTAGTTCGAGCTAGTTCCGCTTAATAAAATTTGGTAATACCCCGATGGATATTTGTGTATTTGGGCTGCAAAGGTAATTGTATTCTGCAATTATCCCAACCCCTTAGCTTTTTCTTTCTCGGTTAGCCATTCACTTTAAAAAATCTAAAAAATGGCTAATTGTCACGACCTTTTTCACGAATTCCATCAGGAGATTCGAATTCTTTCATCCAAAAAGGAGAGGATGAAGACTTCAAAAGTCGCCCTAAGAAGCAAAATCAGAAAGTTCTTCAAAGAGAACCATCCAGAGTACAAGCCTCTTTTCTTTACCCAAGGATCCCAAAAATCTAAAAACGCAATAAGGTATAAGGATGACATGGCTGATTTAGATGATGGTGTCTATTTTAATCGTTTACCTGATGTGTCTGCAACTACATTACAGAAATGGGTTTATGATGCAATAGAAGGACATACAATCGGAGGTCAACAGCATAAGAAAAAGTGCATAAGAGTAATTTATGCTAATGATTATCATATAGACCTCCCAGTCCTATATAAGACAGATGACATGCCTCACCCAAAACTTGCTGTTAAGAATGAGGGCTGGGCTGATGATGACCCAAAGGAGTTTACTAAATGGTTTAATGATGCGAAAGATAAGGAAGGGCAACTCGTAAAGGAGACTATGTTCATGAAGGCATGGGGAGACGAAAGGAGGCACAATATGCCTAGTGGTCTGTGCATGACAATTCTGTTAGAGAAAAACTGTCAGTATGATGATCGTGATGATCTCTGTTTAAAAAAGACGCTGATAGCACTGAAAAGAGATTTGGATTTAGGATGGTTCTGTTACATGCCAACACACCCGAAGGATGATCTGTTTTTAAAGTACGATGATACTTTTAAATCTAATTTTCTAAGCGCACTACAAAGCTTTATAGATGACGCTACCGAGGCGATAAATACAGAGGATAAAGAAAAGGCAAGCAAACTCTGGAGGAAACATTTAGGGGGAAGGTTCCCTGAGTACAAGAGCAGTAATAAAAACCATTCAAAGAATATAGTAGTAGGGTTAGGAGGGGTCGCAAGTGCAAGTAAACCTTGGTCTGAATGAATGGGCTACACCCATCTCTTCTTCAAAAGGATATTTCAGCAGTTTTAAGAAAATATCCAGAGTTAGAGTTAATTAAAGAGCAGGGAACTCCTAAAAGCCTTGAAGGTATCATAAGCATATATGGGGTGTCTGGTGAGAAGAGTTATGGCACGTTTCATATAAGGGTTAATGTTCCTTTAGGGTATCCAAATGAGTTTCCATCTTTGAGAGAGTTGAGTAAGTTAATCCCAAGAATATTGGATAGGCATGTTTATGGAGATGGTAACTGTTGTGTAACTGTTTTGCAAAGGCAGGTAATAGAGGCCAAAAAGGGGATTAGCCTAGAGCGTTACTTCTCTCAGTATGTTATACCTTATTTGGCTAATCAATTATTTTTTGAAGCAACGGGTAGTTGGGCCAATGGTGAGTATGAACATGGGTATCATGGACTAATTCAGTTTTATGTAGAAACAATAAATACAGAAAACCTCCCAGTTTTACTCACAGCTATTGAAATAGCGAAGAGAGAGATTGAAGAACCGAAAATCTGTTTTTGTGGAAGTGAAAGGAAGTATAAAAAGTGTCATATGAAAGTAGTGGATGAATTGAGCCTTCTTGATAAAGAAAGATTATCATATGACTATTTTCAAATCGAACAGTTTATGATAAGCAGGTTAAAGCTTTAGTGAATATTATGGATAGACTAATTAATCTTTTTGTTGGTGGTTCATATGAGTCGTTACATTTAGCAATTAAACTTACTGAGGCTTTTGAGTCACTGGGAGGTATTAAATGTACTATTTGGAATCAAGGGTTTGAGTATAACAAGTCTTTTTTAGATACACTAACTCAAGCCAGCTACTCATTTGATTTTGGGGTAATGATTGCGACTAAAGATGATATTGCTCTGATACGTAAGGATATAAAAGATATTCCTAGAGATAATATAATCTTCGAATATGGCCTTTTTCTAGGGGCGATGGGGAATTCAAGGACTTTCTTACTACAGGAAGAAGGTGCTAATTTACCTTCGGACTTGTTAGGTTACACCACGCCTAGGTTTAAGGCTGATTTCAGCACTAATGAATGGCTTGACCTAGCCGTAAAATTAAAAAAGACCATACTTGAGGAGTATTCAAAAAGCGCCATTCAAATTTTACCATCTACTTCGTTAGCAATTGGGTATTATGATTCATTCTTAAAAAAGATATGTGCTTATGTTTGCGAAGTGGAGGGGCCTATTCTTAAAAAGAATCAATTTGATCACTCAAGTGTGCGAATTAATATTATAATTCCAGATGAACTCAGTTCAGATATTGGGATAAAGGCCAAATTGTTCTTTAATAAAAATGGGTATGAAATTGACGAAGTGGGAGATAAAAGCAGACCGTTCCCAGTACGGTTTTTCAAAAAAAGTGAAGACTTGATGATCGTTGATATACCAACTACACTGAATGCTATAAGACCCTCCGTTGATTTATTAATTCCCAGTACTACTCTTGGCTTGGATAAAACTAAATCTCAGGTTGAAAGGAGGGAGCTGGAGAACTTCAAGAAGACACTTGAGTTTTTGGTTTCTAGAGACGACTACTCAAGCTCCATCGTTGATATAAAATGGGAGTCTGAAATATAATGCATCCTCTTGTGAAAATATTGATAGCCCTAGGGCTGACGGGTTGGTTTAAAAAAAGAGACAATTAGAAGTAGTTAGTGATTTGTTTACTTCATGATTTTACTTCATTTCTCTCCCCACTTCTCCACAGTCGGTTTACCATTTTCATAAATAGGTTGTAGATTGATGCATTCAAAAACACTCAAGATTATGCATCAATTTTTTCAAGCCCCATGGCGTAAATCACTCAAGTCTTTTTTGGTCCTTTTCGCCTTTGTTTTTGCCAATACAGGCATGGCGCAAAACGGACAACTTAAACCACTTACCGTTGCCGATTATGGCCAATGGGAAAGCCTTGGTTTCAGCAGTACTTTTTCAGACGATGGCAATTGGTTCTTTTACGACATCAGAAGAAACAATGATAAGAATGAAATCAGGCTTCATCATTTAACCGATAACGCATTAAAAGTGCTTCCCGAAGGAAGCAGAGCACAGTTTTCGGCCAATAGCCAGTGGTTAGGCTATTTTATTAACCCCACAGCCGAAGCCCGCGAGAAAAGTAAAAAGCCTTTGCGCAGCCAATTCCGCTTATTGAGTTTAAATGGAGGCGATAGCCTTACGGTAGAAGATGTGAACGCCTTTTCATTTAGCGATGATAGCCAGTTCTTGGCCATGAAACATTATACCGCTTCTGGCAAGAAGAGCGATGGTGCAGACTTGATTGTCAGAAACCTTACAACGGGCAAAGTATTTAATTTCGGCAATGTGTCGGACTTTGCTTGGCAAGAGAACGGAAGCCTTATGGCCATGATCATCGATGCAGATGGAAAAGCTGGAAATGGTGTTCAGTTATTCGATGCCAAGACTAATGTGCTACAAGTGTTGGACAGCAAAGAAGCCGTTTATTCTGGCTTAAACTGGAGAGAAGAAAGTGATGATTTAGCTGTTTTCCGTTCTTTCAAAAACGAAGAGTATGAAGACAGCACCCAACATATTTT
>CAXBPM010000088.1:0-10196 GCA_963977345.1 uncultured Roseivirga sp. | reverse complement strand
AAGACAAAAACTCCTCGTAACACTTACATAATAAACCTAATTGATGTATTATAGCGGCCTATCGAATGGCAACAAAAATGGAAGCAAATAAAATGCGCAATTATATTAAAGATGTATTGGGAAATATGCCCGCTGGCTGGCTAAACCTCACCACTCATCGACTGGATATTTACGATGAATCACAGGCTAAAACTCAGTTCTTAAATCAGTTTGAGGCCTTATTTAACGCCAATAATAGCGAAGCATCTGCCCTCAATGAGTTGCCTACTGCTTACGACTATATTCGATTAGGTCATCCATTATCTTGTGTGCTAGAATGGGCAATCGCACATCTGCATCAACTTAAGCCCGGAAATGCAATCAGTTTCTCATCCAAAACGACTCCTGTTTTGGCCATTCTGAGAAAGAATTTATTGACCAATAGAAACACCCAAATCAATTACACAGGTGCGTTACCCGCTTACTTTGATGTTGAAGAACTACAGCGTGTGTATGGCTATAAGTTTGAGTTGAAGAAAGTAGGAAAGGCTTCAGAAGTTTCTGCCTTTGACGGCAGTACTGTTTTCATTTCAGAACAAGAGGAAATTTCTACAATTGAACTTAACGCCAACATTGATTTCTACATCAATCTTCATGCGCAGCTTGGAAGTGTTTTACTCGTCAATGGTGAATCGAATGAAAGTTATATCTCAGAAATTCAACATGTAAGAAGAAGAGAGACCATTTCCATGACACCAGCCAATTGCCTTGTCGCTTTAAGGGCGCTGGTAGAGCAATCTTCTTTCGACATTCAGAAAAGCAACGTAGAGGCGGACAAAAAAGCGGTTTTAGATTTATTTAAGACCATTACCGGCACAACTATAAAACCACTTGTTGCCTCTAGTGGACTTTCTATGCAATATGCCATTATGATGGGGCTCGTTCATGACGCGCTTGAAAACCACAAAGGAAAAGCAATCAAGTTTGTGGTTCCTCCCAACTGCTATGGCGGTACAAATGACCAAGCCAGACGTGTTGCAGCCTGCCTAGACAATGTCGAAGTAGTAGACTTACTCGTGGATGGTGATAATGATATGGTGCGAAGTATCGATTCCGTATTGGATAAAATCGCTCAGGAAGATGCCATTCCTTACATCATTGCTGAAATCCCAACCAACCCAAGAGTTGAAGTGCCAGATCTTAATCAATTAAAAACTGTATTAAGTAAAGTGCGTAAGACTAGCAATGGAGCAGTCGCTATCGATTCAGTTTTTGTTTTAGACCAAACCTTTTGCCCTAATTTCCACTTCTTAGGCGAAGGCGAAATACTCTCAACAATGAGGGCCATCTCCTATGCCAGTGGATCTAAATTTCCAAGTGGTGGGAAATGTACTGCAGGCTACGTGGTAGGAAATAACAAAACAGCGGCTTTGATGGGCCACATAGAAAAGCACCTAACACTTTGCGATAATGAAGCCACGGACCTTCAATATGAAATATTAGCAAAGCAATTGCCTTCAATGAACCAAAGAATCATTGATGCTTACAAGAATACGCGTGAGTTTGTAAACTTCATCCACGAAACGCTACCAGCCGCGAAGATTAACTTTGTTTCAGAAGAATTGGCTGAGCAAGGATTTATGCCTTCTGTATTTTCATTAGACCTTCCTACCAAAGGAAACACTGCCGAAGAAAAGGAAGCTTACAAAAGGGCCTTGAATCATAAGTTAATCGACTTGATGATTACGGAAATCCCTAATGAAAGTAAGTACTGCGTAAGTTATGGACAGTTAAAAGGTTGTTACTGGACAATACCCGCAACATCAACTCAAGGAACAACCAAAGAAGGCGACAAGGATTATATTGCCCGTGTCGCGCTTTCTGCTGATATGGACCTTGAACTTCATAAAAAGGTGTTCTTAGATTTTGTAAACGGAATTTAAAGAATCGGGAGGCGGTAATCGTCTCCCATTTTTTTTCATTAGGTATTTACTGAACACCACGAAACAACTGCAGTGTAAAGCTCAGAAAAGAAAATAGGTCGCAATGAATTTAAACATAATCGAAATTCTGGTTTTTGTTAGTTTGATTCAAGGTTTCCTTTTTTCAATAGTCATTCTAACTCAAAACACTTTTAGAGTAAAAGCCAATAAGTATTTGGCGTACAGCACCTTTTTGCTCTCCTATATTGGTGTGGTAGAACTTTTAGTTGCGAAAAATCTCGATGAAAAATATTACTTCATCGACTATTTTGGAGATGACATCCCCTGGCTATTACTGTTTTACATTCCCATGGTCGTCTATTTTTTGAAGTCTACAAAAAACAGATTCGCCAATAGTAAAAAGTTAATTCTCCTTACCATTCCCTTCTTTCTCTTTTGGGTTTTGTATACGATTATCGATCTACAAATAGACTTTGGGCTGATAGACTGGGAAATTATAAGCAACAACTACAGGCTGGTTTATGATATAGAATTCTATTTCTCAATCTTATTTAATGTGGCCCTATGTGCACTTTCATATTTCATCATCAAGAGTAGTAACATAAGTTTTGATGAAAAGAAATGGTTAAAAAACATATGGCTTTTTATCGCCTCACTGCTGCTTATATGGGTGATTAATACTTTCATTCCAGATGACATTTACCCTTTTGAACATAAGGACATCACCTACCCTGTTTGGTTGGGTGTTTCAGTTTATGTGTACTGGCTTATTTTCAGGGGGCTTATCCAATTAAAACTCTCCCAAGATAAATCTGAAATTCATTCTATACTGAGTATACCAAAGGATGAAAAATCAGCCACCAAAATTGACGATAATACTAAGCATCCTTCAGAAACCAAAAACACATATTTTCAGGATTTCTTAGCACTAATGGATCAAGAAAAACTCTATAGAAACCCAGAGTTAAGCAGAGATATTGTTGCCGAGAGGTTGGACATGAGTACGGGCTATCTTTCTCAACTCATCAGTGCTTCGGCCAATTCAAATTTCACTTCATTGATTAACGACTATCGAATAGATGATGTTAAAGAGATGCTCTTGAACCCTGATTTTGATAAATACAGTATTGTTGCCATCGGCCTAGAGGCTGGCTTTAAGTCGAAATCAACTTTTTATAGTGAGTTTAAAAAGAAGACTGGATATACGCCCAATCAATTCAAATTGATTAGAAATAAGTCCTAATTAGTTCACTTCTATCTTTTCCGGACTCATAAGCTTTTAGATAGGGCTAATATTGGCCTATCAATTAAAGCCTAATACGCCCATGAAAGTATCGATTTCGATAATCCTTTTGATTTCACTTTTACGAATTAATGCGTTTGCTCAAGAAAGTGAATCGGTGCCCGTAAATTATTGGGGCGTTGGTATTGGCTATAGTTTGGACAGAGTCAAAGACATAAACTTCTCACCACTTCATCAGAAAGGGAACTCCCTTTTCTATTCTATTTTCTACGAGCGACACGCTGAAAATATAATAAAGGTCAATTTTAAATATAGTGGTGGTACTCTAAAATCTGGGCGCTCCAATAGGCTTAAATCATCTTTCTATTCCCCAAGCATCAGCGTTACTTATCTAAAGAATTTATCCTCAGAACAACAATCCACCAGCTTATACATTGGAGGTACCTACAAATTAGACATCCTATACATGGACTGGTATGACCAAGATGCCTTCAGTTACCTTTCAACCAATGGCTTATCCGTAAGTGGAGCCATTTCAAAACAAATAACATCGGGGAAAAACATAGAGAGTACCATCTCAATTCCAATTGTACAATTCCTAAGCCGCCCTCCTTACAATGGCATAGACGAGTTCATTATTGAAAACCAAGATGATCCACTAAAAATCATTTTAAACGGTGACTTTGCCTCATTTAGAGAGTACAAATCAATTAGTTGGAACATTAATTATAGCCAGGAAATTTCAAGTCGTTGGAATTGGAAAATAGACTATGATCTAAATATTCAAAGGGTAGAAAAAGAACCAACATTTACCAGTTTATCCAATCGAATCTCGACCAGTCTCCTATACAAGTTCTAATATGAAAAAGCTCACTCTCTTATTGATCATAGCCTCATTGTCATCCTGTACAAACCTTATTTTGGAGGAAGACGAACCTAATACCCAAAGCAATAATTTCGAGATCTTCTGGAATGACTTTGACAAGCATTATAGCCTCTTTACCATTAGAGACATCAATTGGGGCGAATTATATGTAAACTATAGACCTCAAGTAAATAATAACATCTCTGATGAGGAGCTGTGGCTTGTTTTATCAAATTTAATAGAACACTTAGATGATAGCCACACGGTTTTATATGATGGAAATGGGAATAGATATCGCTCGGGCTATGCCTTGAATGAGCAGTCCGTCAATGAAATTAGTGAGGGACTCATCGTGTCTAAATACTTAGACTTTATCACGGAAGTACCTTCAGAAGACCACCTTTCTTTCGGTAAGGTAAAAAACAAGGACATTGGATACATCTATTTAGGCACCATGGATGGCCGAAACCCTTCTGTTATAGACGATGTAATTGATGAACTGAAAAACTATAACGCCATAATTCTGGACCTGAGGCAGAACACAGGAGGAGATGATCGGTATTCAGCCAGGATAGCAAAAGCCTTTTCAGACGGAGAACACTTTATATACACCGTTCAGACTAGAAACGGGCTCAACTATGATGATTTCGATGAAAAGAAAAAGTACCGCACTTATTCTAATTCAGAAAATGCCTACCTGAAGCCTGTTATCGTTTTAACAGATAGAAAGACCATTAGCGCGGGTGAGATATTCTTAATGCACATGAAATCCTTCGAGCATGTTGTTCAGATTGGCGACACAACGGCCGGAGATTTTTCAACCGTTAGTAATATGCGATTTCTACCCAATGCTTGGCATTATCAATATTCAATTCAAAAATTTCTATTGCCTAACGGAGAAAGCTTAGATGGAATTGGTCACGTTCCTGATGTCTATGTAAAAAACACTCAGGCTGACATTACAGCTTCCAATGACAAAGTCCTTGAGAAAGCCATTCAATATCTTTTTGATGAATTTGGAATTGAATGAAGGATTTAATGCTCATTTATTATCTGTGGAAGCGCTTAGAGCGCTGAAAAAATCATCTACGAAGAGCTGCTACTCAAAACGGAAAACAGTAGATGTAATGTGTTCTACTACTATCATTTATGGTGGATAACCATGGAGTTAATGAGTACCTTTCGCATATAAACACATGATGCTCCAGTTAAAGCGAACCCGAACCATGACTGATCAGAAAATAACATCAAAATACATTTCAGCCTTAGTAGCCATTGTTTTCATTACCTGGATTATCCACGAATTTGCACATTGGCTTACCAGTGAGGCTTTGGGCTATGACACTATTATGCGATTAAACGGAACATCACCCGTCAAGGGCCAAGACCCAACTGACCAGCACAATACGATTTCATCTGCAGCAGGGCCAATTATCACCATAATTCAAGGTTTGGCTGCCTTTGCTTTTTTAAGGTATGAGAAATGGAATAAATACATCTATGGCTTTTTATTCATCGCTTTCTTCATGCGGTTTTTAGCCAGCGGAATGAATTTCATAATGCTCAATGATGAAGGTCGAATTAGTGAATACTTGAAATTGGGCGTTTTCACTCTACCCATAATGGTCAGTGGAATTCTATTCTACATGGTGTATAAAACATCGAGGAAGTACAAACTCAATTGGAAATTTCAGGCTTTAACAAGTCTCATTGTAATAATTGCTCTGACGGCATTAATATTCATCGACCAATACTTCAAGGTAAGGTTATTGTAAACACCACCTCCCCTTACTTTACCCAAATAGTAATGATAGGTTATTTCTGAAGTTTTAGTCAACTTCCAGCTATAAATGAGTTGTGTTTCCTTGTGATCAAGCAATGCTAAAATTCTTTGAGAAAATTCGCCAAAATCTACTGGCAGAAAACAAGTTCAGTAAGTACCTGATTTACGCGATCGGAGAGGTTATTTAAGGCAGATTACCTCAAAATGAATTTGAAACAAAACAACCGTGATTTCTAGAAGGCTTTATGATGAATTATATATCAATTAGTCTCTACCGAAAAATGATAGAGCATGCCTTAAGCGAAGGTATGAGCCTCGACAACTATAGAAAATTACAAAGCTCATTTAATTCACTCGAGCAAGTCAAGGCTGTTCCAGCAGAACATTTCTTTGAGATCCATGAGGAATTGGATCAATTATTAGGCCCTGGGTTTTCGGTGAGAGTTGGCCAGCAAATGAAAATCGAGGACTATGGAGTTCTTGGCATGTCTTGGCGAACTTGCTCTTGGGCAGGAGAAATATTTGATCGCTGTGAACGCTATTTCAAACTACTCTCTAACACTTACGTGTTCAAGGTCAAAAAGAGTGAAGCTATTTCGCATGTTATTCTATATCGTGACTCACATCGAAGAGGCGTAGAATTATCGAACGAAGCAACACTTTCCGCTGCTGTTGTAGTCCTTCAGGCAATGACCGAATCAAGTATTTGCCCCATTGAAGTATCATTTAAACACGCTCCGCCAACGAATCTGGATAGCTACCTCGAAGCATTTAAATGCCCTGTCCTGTTTGGCCAACCTGAAAACCACATTGTCTACAGAACACAGGATTTGGAGATGCGCACAGCCAAAGCTGATGCCAATATCAACAGGTTTCTGGTAGAAAGAGTCGAAGAAGAAACAAGAGGCATTGAAGTAAGTGCAAATAGAATTGTGCTTGATATTGAAAAACTGATTAAAGATGCATTCCCCAGCGGAATCCCCAGTATTAGCCAGATTGGAACACTCATGGGCATGAGCAACCGTACGCTTACCCGAAGATTATCAGAGAATGGAGCTACTTTCAGAGGTCTAATGAAGAAAACACAGTTAGGGGTAGCTAAAAATCTGCTCGAAAATTCTTCAAGTACTGTTGCCGAAATCGCTTTCCAAACTGGCTTCTCCGAACAAAGCGCCTTTAATCGAGCATTCAAACGCTGGACGGATCAATCCCCACTAGAATTCCGAAAAAATGCCAAGAATCCGCATTTGGCCTAAACTGTCAAAACAATGGCTCACAATGTCAAGTCATTGGTGCCATATCTGATCAACTTTGCCTCTGCAATTCAACAGGTAAGTAAATGAAGAAGATAACCTCGACAGGCCATGAAATCTACCTAAGTACAGCACAATACTCAGGACCCGAAAATAATCGTTCTAACAAAATGTAGACTGAAATGGAAATCTCAATCAAGTCATTTATCCTCTTTGGAGCAGTAATCCTTACCGGGCTTTCTGCAGGACTGTTCTACGCTTGGTCAGTTTCCGTTATACCGGGCACTCAAAAAGTGAGTGATTCCACATACCTCGAAACCATGCAATCGATCAACAGGGCGATTCTAAATCCAGCATTCTTCCTTATCTTCTTTGGAAGCCTCGTGTTTCTCAGTATTGGAAGTATTTCTCAGTTCAATACCAGTAAAACGACCTTCTGGATCATGTTGACAGCATCTGTTTTATATTCTGTTGGAACCATTGGAGTAACGGCACTCGGAAATATCCCTCTCAACAATCAACTGGACCTACTGAACCTTAGTAACATGGCATCAGATAAAATTCAGGAGTTTCGAAAGTTTTATGAAATTAATTGGAATCGTCTACACCTCATCAGAACAGTGTTTGCAACAGCATCGTTTGTGCTCTCAGTAATCGCGGTGTTCACTTTTTCGAAGAATTAATCACAACTCAAAATCATACTTTAAATGAACAACAACTCAATAACCAGAGACCTTAGTAAGGTTAGCAGCCTAGCCCGAAGGCTCAAAACACTTAACGACCTGAGTAAACAAACAATGAGTAGTCATTTGAGAATCTTGATCCCCTTTGTTTTACTTCTTTTCGTAAGCAACCTAATCACTGCGCAGGAGGCCACAAAAGCTCATAAAGACTCATTAGACACCGTAGTTAAGAAGTACTATGATTTAAATCTCAAAATATTTCAAGCAAATTCAACAGTAGAAGACATAGATAGCACCTTTGAACTTTTTACTGATGATTTTGAGTACGTACACCCCAAATATGGTGGTACATACACAAGAGAAGACCTATACAATGGCTATGTGAGGAATCAAAAAAATGGTGGTTATGATGGAAAAGTAACCGATATAAAAATCATGAACAAAATCATCGGGTTGAACGCTGTAGTAGTGCAAAAAAGGTTCGTTGAAAAGAAAGACGGTGGAACCAAAGAAGGACAATCAGAAATGACGCTTTTCGAATTTAGAAATGGTAAAATATCTCGAATCTTTGAGTATTGGTAATAAACAAAACGCTGCCTATAAAATTGATCCCCTTTTAACTTTATAGGCCACCTCCTTTTTACGATGACTTAACTTAAGCGCCCTCTAGTAAACCCGAAGCTATTCTTATCTTCTCCACACTAAGTTTTGATAATACCTGAGACTTTCGAACTTTGTATAATGCTCAAAACTCAAACAGAAAGTAAAGTATGAACCTGAATCAAGTCACCGTTCCATCATTGGATTTAACAAAATCAATTCCCTTCTATGAAAAGCTCGGATTGAAACTGATAGTGGAATCGTTACCACATTACGCAAGATTTGAATGCCCCGATGGACACTCCACTTTTTCGATACATAAAACTGAAAGCTTACCCAAAGGAGATGGCGTTTACGTCTATTTTGAATGCGATGATCTTGACAAACATGTTAGTACGCTGAAGGAAAAGGGAATTGAGTTTGATCAAGAACCAACTGATCAAAGCTGGCGATGGAGAGAGGCTAGACTAAAGGACATTGATGGAAATCAATTGATCTTATTTTATGGAGGAGAAAACAGATTAAACCCACCATGGCGTATTGAAAAGCACTAAATTATTAAAAATAAATCATCCTTACTCGCATTTAGTACCCAAACTAAATCTCTACTTTTCGCCCATTTCGGTAAAAGAAAACTTTTTTATAAAACCAGCGTTTTCGATAATCCTTACTGAATACCACTGATGATTACTCAAGTTTTATTGCTGGCCTTAGGCCTTATTTTATTAATCACTGGTGCAAACGGTTTGGTAGATGGCGCCTCTGCTCTAGCCAAGAAATTCAATGTGTCGGACCTGGCCATTGGTCTCACCATTGTGGCCTTTGGTACTTCTGCACCAGAATTGGTTGTCAATGTTTTCGCCTCTTATCAAGACCATCAAGATATCGTTTTTGCGAACGTGATTGGCAGCAATAACTTCAACCTCTTTATTATTTTAGGCATTACAGGCTTAATCACTCCTTTGGTGGTTCAGTCGAGCACTATATGGAAAGAGATTCCGATTTCCTTTTTAGCCATTGTACTCGTTTACATACTCACTCATCACGTTTTTGCTAACGATAGCCACACGCTTACCCGAGTGGACGGCTATCTGTTGCTATCACTATTTATCCTATTTCTTTACTATGTATACAAGCAGTTAAAAGCAGACCCTGTGGTAATAGAAGCCAAGGCGGTAAATTATTCTAACCTAAAGATGTATGGCTACATTCTCTTTGGATTGGCAGGACTCGTTATTGGAGGAAGGTTGTTGGTTACCTCAGCGGTAGATTTAGCTACTACTTTTGGTATGAGTGAGAAAGTGATAGGGCTTACTATTATAGCGGCTGGAACTTCATTGCCTGAATTGGCCACTTCGGTGGTGGCAGCACTGAAGAAGAACAGTGACATCGCTGTAGGTAACATTATTGGTTCAAATATCTTTAACCTATTTTTCATTTTGGCCACCTCTGCTGTTATTCGACCAATAGCCTACGATACCGTTTTCGATCTAGATTTGTACATCCTGGCCGGAGGAACCATATTTGTCTTTATGGCAATGTTTACGGGTAAAAAGAAAAAGCTCGACCGATGGGAAGCGGCAATTCTATTGGTGACTTACGTTGCTTACATAGTGTATGTAATTCAGAAGTAATCATTTTCTAAAATAGAATAAGGATCAACAGTAATTCGAAAAGTCTGTTTAACTTCTGAGCTTCAAGTAATTCATAAAGGATGGATAACATTAAAGCGTATAAACAAAATTGAAAAATGGCTTCAAACATATCGCAAATAGAAGTTAAGGCCACACCCGAAAAGATTTGGGAAATACTTACTTCGCCAGAAAAGGTTAAGCTATGGCAGTATG
>CAXBPM010000087.1:0-10240 GCA_963977345.1 uncultured Roseivirga sp. | reverse complement strand
GCGGCTTCTTTCAGTTCATGGCCACTTTCAATGCCCAATTCCTTCCAAAGCACTTTGATTTTTTTAGGGCCAATGCCCTTCATGTCGAGTAATTCGACAATGCCTTCTGGCGTATTTTTTAGGTACTCTTCTAAAGTGGTAGAAACGCCTCTCTGATTGATTTCATCAATATT
Organism: uncultured Roseivirga sp.; assembly: GCA_963977345.1. Taxonomy (GTDB): domain Bacteria; phylum Bacteroidota; class Bacteroidia; order Cytophagales; family Cyclobacteriaceae; genus Roseivirga. The sequence goes on along the minus strand of CAXBPM010000087.1, from coordinate 10,067 downwards.
GGTGGCAATGCTTTTTCCTACACCGTCAATTTTTTCGAGCTCGGCCAAGGATAAATTGCCCAACTCAATATCGGTTTTGTCTAGATTGAATACCGCATTCTGGTAGCCTCTGATCTTAAAACTGTTTTCATCGTGCAGCTCCATAAGGGCAGCCTGAAGCTTTAATTGTTTAAGGATCGTCTTGTTGTCCAAAGCGGCAATTTTTAGTTCGAAACAAATTGAAGAAAACGTTCTCCTTTTTTAATCATTGAACATTTCCTAAATTCCATCGAAAGCTAATTCAAAAATAAGTCTTTATGAACTATTGGTTGATCAAATCGGAACCGAATACCTACTCTTGGGATGATCTGGTGGCTAAAGGTACCGACCATTGGGACGGTGTGAGAAATTATGCCGCCCGAAATAACATGAAGGAAATGAAAGTGGGCGATTTGGCTTTTTTCTACCACAGCGTAAAGGAAAAGGCGATTGTGGGGATTGCTGAATGCGTAAAAGAACATTACCCCGACCCAACCACTGATGACGACCGCTGGGTAGTAGTCGATTTTTCACCCAAAGAAAAACTAAAAAAACCAGTGACCTTAGAAGACGTAAAAGCAGATGATCGACTTCAAGGCATGGATTTACTGCGTCTGTCTCGCCTTTCGGTACAGTCGGTTAAAAAAGAAGAATTTGACATCATTTTAGAAAAATCTCAATAATAATGCGCCAGTTCCTCCTCATATCGAGTCTATTCCTCCTCTCTCAATTTGCGCAAGCACAAATAGAAAACCATAAAAGGTATGAGTTAGAATACGAATGGAGGGATGAGGATTACCTGTTAATTTCTAATGAAAAGCTTGGTTTGACCTTGGTGCAGGCGGATTATAAAGGGTTTATTAAAGAATACACGCTTGCCATCACCCAATTAGATACCGATTTCAATCAAAAATGGGTGAAGGAAGTATCCATAAAAAGGGACTTTCAACTATTGGGTTATCATTATGTTCATGACAAAACTTACCTCATGCTTCAGGAGTTTCCCGGCAGGTTTAAAATAAAAATACTCAGTGTAGATAATCGAACTGGCGACATTCAAGAATATAACCCCAAAGAAGTCCTAGAGTTGGATATTCAAGAATTTGAAGTAATTCAAAACACCGTCATCATAGGTGGATACTTTGAAAACAGACCAGTAGTTTTTGCAATTGACTTAGAGAACGATAAAATCAAGACGCTGTCCAATGTTTATCAGAACGAATCAAAACTTCTTGAGGTACGCATTAACAGTGATAGTCTAACTTTTAACGTACTAGTATCGGAATACAATAGGAACCGCGATCAGACGGTCATTGTAAACACCTATGATTATTTGGGTAATTCCATTCGGGATTATGAGCTGGAAACAAAGAAAGACTACCACCTTACATCGGCTATTTCTTCGTCCATAAACGACATATCACAAGTGGTTGTAGGTGTTTATTCTTATAAAGCCACCAATAGCCCTGCGGGATTATTTGTCAACCATATAGATAGAACAGGGCTTCAAACCATGAAATATTATGGCTTTGGTGAATTAGAGCACTTCTTTTCCTATTTAGGTGAGAAAAAGGCCACACGTTATCGCGAAAAAGCAGAAGCAAATAGAAAAAAAGGCAAAGAGGTTCGATACAGGGTTCAACCTTTGTTTTCAGAAATGATTGAAGACGATGATCAATTTATCGTCTTTGGTGAGTTCCTAAGGAGCTATAGTCATGATAATGGCAATAATGGATTCGTGGGCACTAATTACCCAACCGGCTTCAGAAACCAAAACACAAACAATGACGCCAACTCGCAAGAAAGAGCATCATTTCAGTTTACACATGCCTATACCTTAATTCTGGATAAGAAGGGCAATATTCAATGGGATGACTGGGTTGAAGTTCCTAAAGAAGGAAAAGGAATTCCTGAGCCTTTTGGCGGTTTTATTTGGGATGAAAATCAAGGAGCATATGCCTATTATTTTGAAAAAGAGGTACATGCTAAATTGATGGATAGTGAAGAAGACACTGAAGTGGTTGTGGACAATATAGAGTTGAGCGATCCAGAAGATAAACTAAGGTATGAGAGTGAAAACAGCTCAGGCACACTGAAATGGTACGATAATTACTTCATCGTTTATGGGGTTCAAAGTATTCGTTCAGGAGAAAATAATGGCGACTTGAGAAAAGTTTTCTTCATCAATAAAATTTCATTAAACCCTAACCAAAAAGGGAAGGGGCTCGATTAATTGAGGTGAATCGTTCCAGTAGCCAATCCTTTTATTATCTTTGACACTTGAAATGCAACGCAGACTCCTTTTAGGACATCCACAACTGGCCATCACCATCGGCCGCCTCTGTCAGGAACTGATAGAAAATCACGAGAATTTTGATAATACCGTAATCTTGGGCCTTCAGCCTAGGGGTATATTCTTTGCCGAACGCATTAAGGAAAGGCTTCTAGAAATCACAGGTTCAGCAGTAGAGTTAGGCTATCTAGACTCTACCTTTTACCGCGATGACTTCAGAAGAAGAGATTCTCCCAAGCGTGCGAACGAAACTAAAATCGACTTTTTGATCGAAGGCAAGAAAGTAATTCTGATTGATGACGTGTTCTACACAGGTCGTTCCATCAGGGCTGCAATGGATGCCATGATTGCTTATGGTCGACCAGCCAAAGTGGAATTGCTCGTTTTGGTAGAAAGAAAATACTCCAGACACGTGCCTATTAAGCCCGATTATGTGGGGCAACAAGTGAATACACTTGATTCGCACAAAGTTTTGGTGGAATGGAAAGGGCAAGGCGTTGATGACGACAATATTTGGTTAATCACTAACGAAGAAGAGTAATGCAGGAACAGTTAAGTGTCAAACATCTTTTGGGAATCAAGGATTTAACACCTGGAGATATTGAACTTATTTTTGAAACTGCTGATGAATTTAAGGACGTCATCAACAGGCCGATCAAGAAAGTGCCCTCCCTACGCGATGTAACAGTCGCCAACGTATTCTTCGAAAACTCTACCCGTACAAAGCTGTCATTTGAATTGGCAGAAAAAAGGCTTTCAGCCGATATAGTAAACTTTTCTTCCAGCAACAGTTCCGTAAAAAAAGGAGAAACCTTATTGGATACGGTAAATAATATTTTGTCCATGAAAGTGGATATGATTGTAATGCGACACGCTAGCCCGGGCGCACCGCATTTCCTTTCAAAACACATCAGTGCCAATATTATCAATGCAGGTGACGGCACCCACGAACACCCTACTCAAGCCTTGCTCGATACCTTCTCGATTAGACAGAGACTGGGCGAGGTCGCAGGGAAGAAAGTAGCCATTATTGGAGATATTCTTCACTCAAGAGTCGCACTTTCAAACATCTTTGCCCTCCAAAAATTAGGAGCCGAAGTAATGGTCTGTGGACCGATAACTTTGCTGCCAAAACACATTGCCTCGCTTGGGGTGAAGGTAGAATTGAACGTTAGAAAAGCACTGGAATGGTGTGATGTAGCCAACGTATTGAGAATTCAGCTAGAGCGCCAACAGATCAAGTACTTTCCTTCGCTACGCGAATATTCGCTCTACTACGGCATCAATAAAAAGCTCTTAGATTCGCTCAATAAGGAAATTGTAATCATGCACCCTGGGCCAATTAACCGGGGGGTAGAACTGAGCAGTGACGTGGCAGATTCCGATCATGCCATTATCCTTGATCAGGTAGAAAATGGTGTAGCCATAAGAATGGCCGTGTTGTACTTACTTGCCTCGCTTTCAAAAAATTAAAATCATGAAGAAGTTTTTCAAAATCATGATCATTGGCCTTTTGCTAGTGATTGCAGCATTCTATTTCTTGGTATTGCCTTACACGGTAAAACTGATTACTGATTACGACCGCTACACCTTTGATTATGTATTGAACGACACGGCCATGGTCACCAAGTTCGGGATTGGTGAAAACCGTAACCCTGCCGATTATGGCTACCCTAACTTTGAAGAAGTTGATTTTGAAACATTGACGGATGGCTTAAATCTTAACGGCTGGTATATTGCTGCCACTAAAGAAGGCATTACTCAAACCTTGATGATCAATCATGGGCGTACGTCTAACCGCCTAAAAACCATGAAGTATTTGGCTTTGATTAAAGAAACTGGGCTTGATTCATTGTACAATGTTTTCATTCCTGATTTACGAAACTCTGGAAAATCAGATGATGCGGAAACTGCATTAGGGTATGAATTTGCAGAAGACATTACTGGAGCCATGAAAATGCTGAAAGCCAATTACGGCCAAAATGAGTTTGTGCTTTGGGGTTTTTCAATGGGAGCAATGGCCAGTGCCATTACAGTCAACCGACCTGACTTGGTTGAGTTTGCCCAAAGTGAAGGACTAAAGGTTGACAAGCTAATTCTCGATAGCCCCTTGAGTAATATTTATGCCACCACTAAAGGGGAAAGTGAAAACATGGGAATTCCGGGCTTTATATTCGATATGTCGTTCAATAAGTTCGACCATGTAATTGACGATTGGGGAAGTAACATGAAGTTCTCTTACCTATTGAATCACAATCCACTACCTACCCTAATTCTTTATGGTAATGGCGATTCGACAACACCTGCTTCAATTTTGGAAGATGAAATAATGGGGCTCAACAATGTTCAGGCTGAGCTCTTTGAGGGTGCAGACCATGTTCAGCTCTATACCCGACCAGAATACAGAGACCGATACACCCAAGCGGTGAATGATTTCTTGAGGAAGTAATTTCCTGTTTTAGAAAGTTCAGATGAAGATCTGTCATAGGTTCTCCAATGGAGCTGTGTGTGCAATTATGATTACGGAAGTATTTTTTATAAATTTAGTTTAATTACCACAAGTAAAAATACTAAATAATGATTCTGACACTCATAGCCATTGCAATACTAGTAACTGGATTTGCCATTGTAACAATTCTTAAAAAAGGGCTTAACGAAATCATCACTGGCCTCAATGCAATTGAGGAGAGATTAAAGGAAACAACCAAAAAGGACGATTAGACTGATTATACTATTACTTGAAATTAGGCTTGGCCTCTTTACTATTCGGGATAGGGTAATTGATACAGGCCCATAAAAGCCTAAGACATAACCGCCTTGAATTCATTTGGTAAGCCTGTTTCAAAAGTCATTTCTTTTTTAGAATAGGGATGAAGAATAGTAAGGCTAGCGGCATGCAATGCCAACCTTCCTCTTACTTTAGGGTCTTTGCCATACACTTTATCGCCTGCAATTGGGCAGCCGATATCGGACATGTGCACACGAATCTGATTTTTTCTACCCGTGAACAGTTCAATTTCCAATAAGCTAAAGCGACTGTTGCTTTTAATCACTTTATAACCCGTTTTAGCGAATTTCCCTTTGCTTGAATCTTTGGTAGAATACATCCTGTACGCGCTATTCTCCATTAAGTAGGAAGTGACTTCCCCTTCCATTTCTGGTGGCTTTCCAAGTACTATGGCAAAATATTTTTTATTGAATTCGCTCCACTCTTCTTGCAAATAGGCTTTTGCATTCTGATTTTTCGCGAAGACTAAAACTCCCGAAGTATCTCGGTCCAACCGATGCACAATGAAAACCCGATCACGAGATTTTGGATTGCCCTTTTGTACGTAGTTATTGAGGAAAAAATGAGCGGTTTTATCTTTGACCTTATCGTTGCTAATGGTCAAAAGACCTTCCGATTTGTCTACCACAATAATATCCCTGTCCTCGTGAAGGATTTTGAGCCCCGGTGGTTTGTGTTTTTTCGATGGCTTTTTTGACTTGGGATTACCTTCGGACATATTAGAGTTGAAATTTGAAATCAAAGATATGAAAAGAAGAATGGTGTTCCGCAATTCATATCCCTGAGTTCATCGAAGAACTTCTGTTAAAGGGTTCTTCAAACTGAGATTACTAAGGTGAAAAAAATTAAACCTCTGCTACCATTACATTCACTCCACCCGTAGCGAAATTTGGAATATCATTGACTGCGGCTTGTCCTTCTGGTGATCCCATTTGCTTTTGAAGCTCACCCATATTTTCAAAATACAATTCAGCCATTCTGTATTCAGATGCTCTACCACCATCAGGTGTCCCTACAAATTTAGAGAGATCTACCCGGCTTACGCCTTTAATTTGCCCGGCAATGGGCAGATGAGTTGCTGCATAATACTTTTCGAAAGCTTCTGGGCTTTCAGGGTGGCCATACATTACTACTAGCTTTACCATGATTTATGTTTTTGGTTCGACTCATAAGTTCAACATTATTGAAGCGGATAGCAAGGGCTTGATATGTCAGAAGCTACGAGAGTAGTAACTCAAGCTTTGTTATGAAAGGTTTAAAAACATGGCTTAGGATTGAGCGATAGAAATCGTAATTTTGTCAAAACTTTTAAAAAATGAAGTATTACAATTCGATCATTGAAACCATTGGCGACACGCCTCTTGTAAAGTTAAACTCTGTAACCAAGGGTATTCCGGGCACTATTTTGGCCAAAGTGGAATATTTTAACCCAGGCAATTCTATGAAAGATAGAATGGCGGTGAAGATGATTGAAGACGCGGAAAAAGCGGGCATACTTAAGCCGGGAGGTACTATTATTGAAGGTACTTCTGGTAACACGGGAATGGGCTTGGCGCTAGCCGGTATTGCAAAAGGGTACAAATGTATTTTCACTTTGGCCGATAAGCAGTCGCAAGAGAAGATGGATATTTTGAGGGCGGTGGGTGCCGAAGTAATTGTTTGCCCTACCAATGTTTCGCCTGACGATCCACGCTCATATTACTCAGTAGCGAAAAAATTGAACGCTGATATTCCTAACTCATACTACCCAAATCAGTATGACAACATGTCGAATACTGCGGCCCATTACGAAACTACTGGCCCTGAAATTTGGAGAGATACTGAAGGTAAAATCACGCATTATGCGGCTGGTGTTGGCACCGGTGGTTCAATGTGCGGTACTTCAAAATTCTTGAAAGAACAAAACGCGAATGTGGTTACTGTAGGGATTGACACTTACGGTTCTGTATTCAAAAAATATAAAGAGACTGGTATTTTCGATGAGAAAGAGATTTACTCTTACTTAACGGAAGGTATTGGCGAAGATATTCTTCCTAAGAATGTAGACTTCGATTTGATCGATCACTTTGTGAAAGTAACGGACAAAGACGGTGCGATCATGACCCGTAGACTGTCACGCGAAGAAGGTTTATTCTGCGGTTGGTCTTGTGGCTCGGCTGTAGCTGGAGCATTGGAGTGGGCCAAAGAAAACATGACAGAGGATGATGTGATGGTAATTATTTTGCCTGATCATGGTACTCGCTATTTGGGCAAAGTATACAATGATGAATGGATGAAAGCCCGTGGTTTTATTGAAAACCGTGCCTTCGAAACCGCTGCCGATATAATGAGCCACCAAAATGGGAATGGTAAATTAACCACCATCGCCCAAAATGCTACCGTTGCCGAGGCCATTAAATTGATGACATCTAAAGGGATTTCTCAATTGCCAGTGGTGAATGGCGCAGAGTTCGTAGGTAGTTTAGTTGATTCTAAACTTTTGGCGCATATGATCGATGACGCAGACGTAAAGGGCAAATCAGTTTCTGAAATAATGGACAAACCTTTCCAGTTTGTTTCACCTGATAATACTTTAGATGTGTTGTCTTCTGTAATCACTAAAGATAACCCAGCAGTTATGATTAGAGATAAAGCGAACGAAGTACACATCATTACAAGACACGATTTGCTGCAAGCTATGGCAAGCAACTAAGAGTACTTTTAGTTAGCTGAATAGCAGCACAGAAATAAAAATGGCCTCATCTTCAAAAGTTGAGGTCATTTTTTTTGTCCAACATCCCACATCAACCTTTTACCCAGCCTCTTTTTGTAACTTAAAGGAAGTTTTTTTCCGAGCACGCAGCCTTTTATCTTTTGTAAGGGTATAGTGGTTGAAAAAAGGCTGACATTGGCAAAGATCGAGAAGCTTTTGGAACTAACTATTAACGGCTGTAAAGATAACGACAGGCAAAGCCAGAAGGAGTTGTATAGCAACTTTTATGGCTATGCTATGAGCATTTGCCTGCGCTATACTGGAAGCGAGGCCGATGCTTTGGAAGTGCTGAATGATGGTTTCCTAAAGGTTTTCACCCACATCGAAAAATTTGATATCAGCAAACCTTTTAAACCTTGGCTGAGGAGAATCATGGTTAACGCAAGTATTGACCACATTAAAAAGAACCTTAAGCACACCCACATGGCAGATATTACTGAAGCCAATGTGCACCAATCAGTCGAGGAAGCACCAGATCACAATCTTAATTATGAAGAAATTCTACTCAAGATTGGGCAACTATCCCCGGCATACCGTGCTGTGTTCAACTTATATGTAATTGACGGGTATAAGCATCAGGAAATTGCACAACAGCTTGGGATTACGGAAAGTACGTCAAAAGCTAATTTAACAAGGGCAAAGGCCATACTTAGGTCGATGCTAAGAGAGGAGGTTTATCATTATGGATGATGCGATGAAACCTAAAGATGGATTAGAGCAGATAGCAAAAGAAGCTGCCGAGAAAGCTCATTTTGAGTTTAACGACAGCGCTTGGGTAGCCATGGAGAAAAAGCTCGATGGTGTAAAAAGAGCGCCATTCGCTTGGTGGAAAATATGGGGACTAGCGGGGCTCTTAGTTATACTATTGCTTATATTCTTATGGCCAAATAATGACCAAATTAATGGTTTAGAAGATCAGGAGATCCCAGAAAAGCAAAACACAGAACTGAATGAAAATACACATTTCGATAATGAGGTGTCGAAACCAATATTAAAAGAAAGCATTCCCGCAGGTGTAACCACGAACCAAAGCCGTCAAAAAGTGAGTGCAGAGACGAAACCCAACCTATCCACGCAAGAAAACTCAAAGACCGTAGCGATTCAAAATAAGAGTATCGCTTATGGAGAGGTCGGCAGGGCAGAAGAGCAGCAAACCACGGGGCAAGAAGTTGATGAATTAAAACTTCCTTTAGAAAAAGCCCTCTTAAGATGGTGTCCCTTGGCGAGTTTACCAAGCCTGAGTTTACCTCCAATGGAATTGGGCAGCTTCAGCTCAGAGGAAGCAATAGATTCAACCACTTCCTATAAACGTTGGGTGTTTGGCGTAGTAATTTCTGGCGACATGAGTGCCACTACTTTGAGTGGATTTAAAAAGCCTGGGCCGTTGGTTGGTTTGATGGTGGAGTACTTTGTTAATAAAGACCTCAGTATTCAAACAGGCTTATCATATGGCTCAAAAAAATACAGCGCATTAGGTTCCGAGTATGAAGCCCCGTATTGGGCGCAAGGTTCGGCCTATTCGGTGGCTAGTGTATATGCGAATTGCAGGGTGATTGACATTCCCTTGAACATCCAGAAATACTTCGATTCAAAAAACGGAAATCGTTTCTTTATTGGTACCGGACTATCAAGTTACCTTATGCTTAGCGAAGATTACGATTATGAGTATACATACGGCCAGGTTGGCTGGCCTGAACATTGGCAAATAAAAAATCAGAACCAGCATTACTTCGGAATTCTAAACTTGACAGCAGGCTTTGAAAAACCGCTAACCGAAAAATTAGGCCTGTCTTTGGCTCCATATTTAAAGGCTCCACTTACAGGAATTGGCGCGGGAAAAGTGAAGCTATTGAGCTTCGGGGTAAACGCAGCTATTAAGCTCCGTTAAATAACTATTTGAATAAAAAGTAGCGTTCTACATTAGAAGCCTCTTTGGAGGCTTCTTTCGCTTTTGGTCTGGCAAGGTTAAAATTAAGTTCATTGACTCCCACAATAAAAATCCTACGAAACGGTTTTTCTATTATATGGTATGGCAGATACTGTATGTTTTGGTTGAAGAAAGGGATTGTCTGAAAGGCGATCCCTTTTAATTTTATGACCAGCCAACTCTTAGAACAATAGAAAACAAACTGCTCCTTCTCCAAAATTTCCGTTCTTGAAGTATGAATTGGGGATTTATAGGTTTCGGCAGAATTGCCAGAAAATTTTTAAGCAGT
>CAXBPM010000086.1:0-10323 GCA_963977345.1 uncultured Roseivirga sp. | reverse complement strand
AGGTATTGGCAACCTTCAAAATGACGAATACGGTCTTTGGTTTCGTTGAATAATTCGATAAAGGCGTCTACTTCTTCGGCCTTAAAAGTCATTCTTACAATTCTTGTTAACATTAGTCTTCAAATTGAATGAGAATTGGGCTGTCATAGCTCAAGCCTAAAAGCGTAGAAGCATTGCCCTGATTGATTCCTATTTCTAAAACGTTCAGGCTATTGAATACAAAAAAGACTTCACCCGGATCCACATCGTAATAGTTTGAATGAATACTAGGAGCAGACTCTCGGCCAAAGACCAATTTATAATTTCTGTTTTTACTCAGAATATCGAAATCCACTTTACTGATATTGGTGATAAGGTTGCCGTAACGGTCCACTCTGATCACATGACCAGAAATTTCTTTTTTGGTAGCACGAGGCTTCCTTAGCATCAGTTGCGTGTATTCTGTAACTGGCTCGCCTAGAGCGGAAACGTCTTCATTCGCGGCCAAGCGCAGAACAAAATCGGCCAAAATACCGCGTTGAGGAAAAGTAGAATGATCGTCAATAGATAACTTTACAATGGTTTCTGGAGTTTTATCACTGATTAAACTTAAGATTCCGTTATCAGGGGCAACAAAAAAATGATCTTCAATTTTAGCTGCTAAATAAGAATCTTGATTAGCTTGTGCTACGTTAGTGCTAAGCATGTGAACGGTGCCTTTGGGGAAATCCCTAAACACGGCACTTACCACAAATGCCATATGGGCAATATCGAAAGGTTCGATATCGTGGCTAATGTCGATAAGTTTCAATGCGCTGTCCTTGGAAATCAAGGTCGCCTTTAACGCGGCCACATAGTGGTCGGAGTGTCCAAAATCAGAAGTTAAAGTGACAATGGCCATAAAGGACTATTCGGTTAAAATTTCTAAGTTTGCGAATAGCAAAAGTATTGAAATTTTTGGGGCTTAATCAATCAAATAAAACATAGTTAAGCGTTTGGTAGAAAAATTAATTATACTCGAAAACATAGCCATGGTCGACTTTTTGGGCGTGGCAAATGAGAACATCAAAGAAGTGGCCTCTGCTTTTCCTAAAAGCAAGATTGTATCGAGGGGCAACGAGATTCTCATTCAAGGGAATGCCTCAGAGATTATCCAAATCAATGATATTCTGAACTCTTTGGTGCAGCATTACCATAAGTTTGGCAAGGTGACACAGGACAATGTGAAATCTTACATCAAGAGCGAAGCGGAATATGTGAATGGGCAAAGCGATGAGGGTGTTTTGGTCTATGGCAACAAGGGCAACACCATTAAACCGAAAACGGCCAATCAAAGAGCATTGGTAAAAGCGGTTGAAGAAAACGATTTGGTTTTTGCTGTGGGGCCAGCTGGAACGGGTAAAACCTATATTTCAGTAGCCATGGCCGTTCAGGCTTTGAAGAATAAAGAAGTAAAGAAAATCATCATTACGCGTCCGGCTGTAGAGGCAGGTGAGAACTTGGGTTTTCTTCCGGGAGACCTTAAAGAGAAGATTGATCCTTATCTAAGGCCTATTTATGATGCGTTGGATGAAATGATTCCTTCTGAGAAACTGAAATTTTATCAGGAGAATAGAGTTATAGAAATAGCGCCTTTGGCCTATATGCGAGGTAGAACGCTTAATCATGCGTTTATTCTTTTGGATGAAGCCCAGAACACCACGGCCATGCAAATGAAAATGTTCCTGACACGTATGGGGCCTAGCTCTAAGGTAATTGTGACAGGAGATATATCTCAGATTGATTTGCCGAGAAACCAAAAATCAGGTTTGGGAGAGTCGCTCAGAATTTTGAAAGGAGTGAAAGGAATTGCAAGAGTGGATTTAGATGCCAAGGATGTGGTGCGCCACAGATTGGTGAAAGACATTATAACAGCTTACGATAAACATCAAGAAGAAAATGATAAGAGTAAAAAAAGTGGAGAACCAGGAAGAGCTTAATCAAGCTTTTGCCATCCGTGAAAAAGTATTTATTGAAGAGCAGCTTTGCGATCGTGAGGAGGAATTCGATGAATTTGACGCGGAGGCCACTCACTTTATCGCTTATTATCAAGGTGAACCTGCAGGAACATCGCGTTATCGCACTACCAAAAAGGGTGTGAAATTAGAGCGATTTGCTGTGTATGAAGAATACAGAGGCAAGGGAGTAGGGAAACGTTTGGTGCAAATTGTTTTGGCGGATGTTGAAAATAACGTTGCAAAGCCAGGAACTCTAATCTACCTCCATGCTCAACTCACCGCAATGCCATTATATACTAAATATGGCTTTAAAAAAGTAGGTGAAAAATTCGTTGAAGCCACTATTGAGCACTTCGAAATGCAGAAAACTCTTTAGTTTTCTGTTTCCCCAATATTAAGAAAATGTAATACTAACCAGCTGCCTGGTTAGGGTATTGTTAACCTTTTTGCAGATGTTAAAATCTAACATTTGCCTGTGAATGGTAGCCATAGTTTTGTGCAAAAAACAACACTATGAGACTAAAATTCTACCTAATCAAAATCAATAGTAGGCAGCTGGGGATGGCCTTGCTATTGTTGACCTGTATGGTCTTCCAATCCCTTGCACAAGCAACTGACGCTACAATCCAGGGCGTTATTTCCGCAACCGATGCCAGTACTTTACCAGGAGCGACTATTCTTGTAAGAAATACGGCTACTGGTTTCCAAACGGGTACTGTAACCAATGCAAATGGTGAATATCGCTTTATTCAAGTACCATTGGGCGGTCCTTATGAAGTCACCGCTTCTTTTGTGGGCTACGGTTCCAAAAAGAAAGAAGGTTTTATGGTAAACCAAGGTGACCAGTTAAAAGTCAACTTTCAATTATCTGAGGCAGTTACAGAAATGGAAACCATTGTGGTGACTGGCGATCAAATTCGTTCTTCTATTGACAGACAAGGAGAGGCGACTATAGTAAGCACACAGCAAATTCAAAACCTACCTTCTGAAGGAAGAAACTTTACTCGTTTAGTGAGTTTGTCTCCATTACAAGGTGGAGGAAGCTTGAATTTGGGTGGACAAAGAAGAACCTCAACAGGCGTTACCATTGATGGTTTGAACGCTAGGAACACATTGACTGCAGGTGAAATCGGACAAGGTCCTTATACCATTTCGCAGGAAGCGATTAGAACTTTTGAAATTTCAACAAATGATTATGATGTAACGCAAGGTCGTCAAGGCGGTGGAGCCATTAAGGCGGTAACCAAGTCTGGTACGAATGATTTGCAAGGAAGCGCTTTTGTTTACCACAGAAACGACAAGCTTCAAAACGATCTTGACATCAGAGAAAATGAAAGAACTGCGGACTTCAACAATACACAATATGGTGTGAGTTTGGGTGGGCCAATCATCAAAGATAAAATTCACTTTTTTGCAGTATTTGAAAGACAAGAAGCGACTGACCCACTCTTTATTGCTGACATTCAAAATGCGGATGACGAGAATAGATCAGGATTGACCAAAGCGAATTTGGACCGATACTTACAGATCGCAAGGGCAAAATACGGTTTGAGCGCTGACCAGCAAGTAGGTCAATTTGAACGTTCGTCTGAGGCAAGTACCTTCTTTGCAAGGGTTGACTGGCAGTTGAATAATATTCATAGGTTGACCATTAAGAACAACTATAACAAATACACCAACCCGTTCAGTACTAGCGATAACTCAAGCTTTGAATTAGCAGAAAGTTATTCTGACTTCAATTCTCAAGAGAACACTTTGGGCGTTTCATTGCGATCGGCCTTCAATGCCAATTTTACCAATGAATTCAAGCTGCAGTATCAGCATGCTGAAAGAGCTTACAACCCAAGCTCACAATTGCCTTCTTCAAACATTCCAAGAGCGATTGTAAATGTGCAGTCTACACTTCCTGATGGATCTTCGGCCAGCAGAACGGTTCAGTTGGGTGGTCAGCGTTATTCTCCTGAAACTAACTTGGAGAACATGATCCAGTTCACCAACACGGCTTATTTGTCTAGAGGAAATGTGAATTTCACTTTCGGAACGGACAACATGATTACTTATTTGGAGACCTTACTTTCAAATGAGCAAAACGGTCGTTTCTTCTTCGATTCACTGGATGATTTCGAAAACCTAACGCCAAGCCGTTATGCCAGAGAAGTGCCATTGCAAGGTTTGCCAATTGTAAAACAAACCGTGTTGGATTTATCTCTTTTCGCGCAAGCAGAATTTAGCCTACACCGAGATTTGGAAGTGATTGCTGGAGTAAGATGGGATGGAACAATCTTCACTGAAGGTGCAGAGTTCAATCAAACGGTATTCAACGAACTAGGAATTAGAACAGACAATCGTCCTCAAGATTTGGACAACATTCAGCCAAGGTTACAAGGGATATGGAATATTGGAGGTAAAGATTCAGACATCATCAAATTGGGTGGAGGTATCTTTAACTCTCAGCCACATTACTATGCTCAGGTAAACAACATTCAGAATTCTGGAACTTTGTTGGGGGCTATTGATGTAACGGGTGCGGATGTTCCAACTCCTGATTTCAACGCATACAGAAATGATCCAAGCACAGTGCCTGGCGTACCAGCAGGCCAAGTGCCATTCAGTACCATTAACGCGGTAGGCGACAATTTTGAAGTGCCAACCACGGCTAAATTCAACGTTGATTACACGCACTACTTCGGTGATAAGTATTCTGTTTCAGTAAACTACTTGGCAAGTAAAACCACCAATAACTATGTTTATCAGGAAGCCAACTTGGCGAAAGACCCCTACTTTGTGACCAACGAAGGTAGAGAGGTGTTTGTGCCTGCGAATACCATTACCGCAAGCGGAATTACTGACTGGACCAACAGTAGAATTTCGAACCAAGTAGGTAGAGCTTTGGTATTGGAGTCTGATGGCGAAGTAAAGCAGCATGCCATTATCATTTCTGGATCTGCTCAAGTAGGAAAGGATGGATACTTTAACATTTCCTATACAAGAAACAGCTCTAAGGATAACTCTTCTTACAACTGCTGTGTAGCCAACACTTCTACTTTCTTGCCAGTTACTGGCGATCCAAGAGACTTGAACTACGGTTATTCTGACAACAACTTCCGTTCGAAATTTGTAGTGAACACTGCTTCACCTTCTTTCCATGGTTTTGTTTTAGGAGCTACCATAACGGGTTCAGGCGGAAGTCCTTTCAACTTTGTAGTAGATAATAACAACAGAAGTGCAAATGGAGACTTTAACCTTTCCAACGATCAGGCTTACATATTCGATCCCAACGATGCAAATACGCCACAGGCTATTAAAGATGGTTACATGAATATTTTGAATAATCCTGATGTGCCTCAAAACTTCAAAGACTACCTACAAGATAACTTCGGTCGTTTTGCAGAAAGAAACGCAGGTGTCAATGGTTTCTATGCCAACATCGACCTTCGTTTGTTGAAGAAAATTAAGTTAACGAATGGTCACGGTTTAGAACTTTCTGCCGACCTATTCAACTTCGCCAACTTCTTAAATAGCTCAAAAGGGAACAGCCATGAATACAGCAGAAACTTAGAGTTAATGCGAATTACAGGCTTTGATCAAGTAGCTAAATCTTATGATTACTCAGTGCAAACTGGAGCTGGTAACAAACCACTTGGCGGAACGCCATGGAGAGTTCAGCTAGGTTTACGCTATACTTTCGGCCAGTAATGGTGTTTTAAAATAGATAGATTAATGCTGAGGGTAGGCGCGAAAGCGCCTGCTCTTTCCTTTTTAAATTAGAGACAGATGAAAAAATATATAGCAATAGTTTTAGTAATGATTTTAGGCTTGAGCCTAAAGGCTCAGCAGTCAGAACATGTGGTTTTGATCTCTATTGACGGTTTCCGTCCCGATTTTTACATGGAAGCCAAATGGCCTGCGCCAAACATGAAATGGATGGCCGAAAACGGAACAAAAGCGGAAGGCGTTCGTGGTGTTTACCCTTCGGTAACTTATCCATCGCACACTACATTAATTACTGGGGCTAAGCCTGCCCGTCATGGTATTTACTACAACTCTCCATTCGAAGAAAAAGGCCAGACGGGCGCTTGGTATTGGTACGAAAACCAAATTAAAGTACCAACACTTTGGGACGCAGTTCGAGCGAAAGGAATGAAATCAGCAGCCTTTATTTGGCCTGTTTCTGTAGATGCGCCTATCGATTATAATATTCCTGAGTATTGGTATTTGAAAGAAGGAACCGATCGTATTGAGCCCATGCGCGATAAGGACATTCCGAATGGTTTTTTCGAAGAACTAGAGAGAGAAGTTTTAGGGAAAATGAATAACAACACTTTTAATGGTGAGTTTTTCAACAGAGAAGATAGAACTGGTGAAATGGCTGCTTATGTGTTGGAAAAGCACAAGCCTAATTTCATCGCATTACACTTAATCGGTACGGATCATTTTCAGCACCAAGGTGGTAGGGACGGTGAAATGGTGCCTTTTGCTGTAGCCGCAGCCGACAGGGCGATTGGTAAAATAAAGGAAGCAGCTGAAAGAGCTGGGATTCTAGATAAAACCACTTTTATCATCTCAGGAGATCATGGTTTTGTGGATGTGCACTCACTTTTGAGTCCTAATGTTTGGTTGGCAAATGCAGGTTTAATGTCTACTGCTCAAGATCGAGGAGATTGGAAAGCCGCTTTTCATACTTCTGGCGCAGCTGCTTTTTTAATGTTGAAAGACCCTAAGGACACTAAAACCTTGAATCAAGTAAAGCAGATTTTAAATGACCTTCCTGAGAAAACTAAAAAGCTTTTTAGAGTAGTATCGAAAGAAGAGTTGGCCCAAGTAGGTGCCGATCCAAATGCATTTTTGGCCATTGCGCCAATACCAGGTGTGGCAATGTCGGGTTCAGCTTCTGGCGATGATTTGAAGAGAGGCTCAGGAGGAACACACGGATATTTCCCTGATTTCAAACAAATTGAAACTGGTTTTGTGGCTTGGGGTGCTGGTGTTACTAAAGGCAAGCTGGTACACAAAATGGGCTTGGAAGATGTAGCGCCTGTAATTGCAACTTTATTAGGCTTGGATTTCACAGCGCCTGATGGAGTTTTATTTCCAGGTATTCTAGAAAAGAAATAAGTATTACCTCTGGTTTGTAATACTTTGCAAACTGGAAATACTGCAGTAAAAAAGGGATCACATTGATCCCTTTTTTGTGGTTAAAAAGTGGTGGTGATTTATCTGTTTTATGCTGTTCTTTGACGCCTTGCTGGAGTTATTTTCTTAATGACTTGACTCACGGTTTGGCGTGTCATGCCTGTTAGGTCCCCGATTTCCTGTTTGGTAAGCAATGAGAATAAGTGGTGTTTTCGATTTTCAGAATCCACAATTTCTCGGTCAAAGTCATTATAAATTACTTGCAGGCGCTCTATGCTGTTTGCCGATCTGATACTGAATAAGCGAGATTCTGCGATGCTCCATCGCCTTACTGCATTTTTATTGAACCACTCAGATACTTTAGGGTCTTCAACAATAATGCGTTTAAAAAAGTCGAGCTGATAGACACGCAAATGACAGGGGATTATCGTTTTTGCGAATTCAAAAAACTGTCCATTCAAGTATTTTAAATTTCCGAAAGTGTCTGGTGCGCTGAGGATGTCGTAGGTAATATCCTGCCCTTGTGAGCCATAACTGCCCAATTTCACAGCACCAGATACAATTTCATAAATAGAATTGGTCTGTTGGCCAGGCTGGTAGATTTGCTGATCCTTAGCAACATAGATTTCCTTTACTACTCTATCCAATGCGTAATCATCAGAAGAACCTAAGTATTCAATCAAGTTCATTGTTCAGGTTGTTGAGTTGGTTCAAATTTAAAGACTGATTGCCTGTTCAATGAAATTTTAATGTTATGCTTTCTTTACTTTGGGTGAATGGCCTCAGTATTTTTTGTAATTACTTCATTATAATAAAACAAATAATTATTTTGATTGTATGAATTTTAATGCTTTTCCATTTATTAGATTCTCTGCTGCCTTTATCCTTGGGGTGGTCGTTTATCATTACGGTCACGAATGGATTGATATTAACATTTGGTTACCTGTTACCCTTTTTGTCATTTATGTTTTTCTAGCGGTTCGCAATTCTTTGCGCTATCAATATTTGCTCTCCGTTTTGGCTTTGACCATCCTTTTTTGTTCGGGTTTTCTTAGGTTGAAGGAGCATCGGGTGGATAATTCACCAGATCATTTGCTGCACATCAATCAGGAAATTCAAGCTTACAGGGCGGTGATTTATGAAGAACCCGCCATGAAGGCCAACTCGATCAATGTTCGGCTTGAGGTCACTGATGTGCTTGGTGAGAAATGGCAAGCAGCTTCGGGTTATGTGAACGTTTATGTAAGTAAAGAGGCGGGTGCAAGCCTTCAGTATGGCGATATCTTATTGGTCAAAGGTTCGCCAAACCTTACCGAAGCACCTGCCAATCCGGGCGAATTCAACTTCAAGAATTATTTGGTCTATAACAATATCTTCCATCAGCAATTTATTGGAGAGAATTTTCAACGGCTAGGACATGACCTACCTTGGAGGAAATGGCCTATTGCTACTTCAATCCGCATCAGA
Organism: uncultured Roseivirga sp.; assembly: GCA_963977345.1. Lineage (GTDB taxonomy): Bacteria > Bacteroidota > Bacteroidia > Cytophagales > Cyclobacteriaceae > Roseivirga. Next base: position 1,747 of record CAXBPM010000086.1, on the reverse strand, counting down.
AACCAATGTGCCGAATTACTCAAGGCCAGAATTTCAGACCCAGATGCCAGAGGAGTTTTGTTGGCCATTACTTTGGGTGTAAAAGATGAGTTGGATACCGAACTTCAAACCTCCTTTTCGGCAGCAGGCGCCATGCATGTACTGGCTGTTTCTGGTTTGCATGTTGGCATTATCTACGGAATTATCCTGCTCATTTTTAAACGAATTAAACTCAATACTTGGAAAAGACGCTGGTGGATGGCCATCATTAGCATTGTGCTTTTATGGTGCTACGCTTTTATTACTGGCCTTTCGCCTTCCGTGCTTCGAGCGGTAACCATGTTCTCGTTTGTGGCCATTGCCAAGGCAAAAAACACGAACAGTAGCATTTATAATACGTTGGCTGCTTCGGCTTTTGTGCTGCTTTGTTGGAATCCCTATTTGATCATGAGTGTTGGGTTTCAGCTTTCGTATTTGGCTGTGTTTGGCATCGTTTACCTTCAACCTAAGTTTTACAATTTATTCGATATTCATAATATTTGGCTTGACAAGGTTTGGGCAATTAGCTGTGTTTCTCTAGCAGCTCAAATTGCAACCGCTCCTTTGAGTATTCTGTACTTTCATCAGTTTCCGAGCTATTTTCTGTTTTCCAACCTGTTTGTAATTCCTGCCGCATTTGCCATGCTTACTATGGGTTTGGCAGTGTTGGGATTGGGCGGAATTCCATATTTGGGGGAAGCCGTAAGCTGGCTCACAGAAACCTTTGTTCGAATGGTAAATTGGTTGGTGCACTGGGTAAGGTGGCTTCCGGGTAGTACCCTAGATGGCATCCACCTAACTACTGGTGAAACGTGGCTCATTTATGCCCTTATCATCATGTTGATTATTCTGATTGCTGAAAGGCAATTCAAATACCTGATGTGGGCATTGAGCTTTTGCCTGTTGTTTGTGTTTAGTCAAGTGAACCACTGGAGTGAATATAGGAATGCTGAGTTCAGCGTGTTGAATGTTTCGGGAGAATCCGTATTGGATTTTCGGGTGGGGAATAAAAGTAAGCTGGTGGCCGATACTTCCTTCAGCCAGAATTTAGATCGAATTCAATTCCATTTAGAACCTAAAAGGCAATTGGCAGGCAGCAGCCTTCTTCCTTCCGAGGATCAATTGGAATTGGTGATCGAAGATTTGAACGGGCATCAGTTGATTATTTTTCATGGCCAGCGAATTTTTAAACTAAATCAAAAGATCGAGGTTGAATTCGAAAGGCCAGTGGAGGTGGATTATCTCATTCTTTCAAATGAAAGTGTTTATGATCTTGAAGATCTGGAAGGCAAATTTGAGTTTCAAGAACTGATCATTGACAAATCAAATCGGAAGTTCTTGGCCGATAAGCTCACAAATCAGGCAGAAACGCTAAATTTGAAAGTGCACTCCATCTATCGCGATGGCTATTATTCAAGAATATGGAAGAAATGACTTTAGTGAAATACGAAGTGGCCAACCGCATTGCCACCATTACCCTCAACCGTCCCGAAAAAAGGAATGCCTTGAATGCCGAAATGGTAACACAACTTAAGCAGGCATTTACTCAGGCTGCAGCAGATGAAAACGCCAAAGTTATTGTATTAGAAGCTGCTGGCGATTCCTTTTGCGCTGGTGCCGACTTGGCTTATTTACAGCAACTTCAGAATAATACTTTTGAAGAAAATTTAGCGGATTCAAACCATCTGAAGGAGCTTTTTCTACAAATCTATCAGCACCCTAAAGTGGT
>CAXBPM010000085.1:0-10355 GCA_963977345.1 uncultured Roseivirga sp. | reverse complement strand
CGTTTTGACCAATTTAAACCAAAAGTAAGAAATAAGAAACCAATAAAGGAGAGCGCAGCACAAAGCAAAAAGGCTTCACGCAGGTTTTCTATTTGGTTAGCGTAAATAAAACCAGTAATGAGCGCTCCTGAACCAATACCAATTTCTAGCGCAATGTACATGGTGGCCAAGCCTTTCCCGCGTAAATGGTCTAAACTTAAATCAATCGTCCATGCGTAAATGGTTGGTGTATTCATACCCACCGCAACTCCAAACATTACTGCGCTAATCATCAGCATGGTTTGAGTATGCGTATAGGCAATAAGGACATCGGAGACGACTATGGCCAGTGCTGCTATTTTTAAAACGATTACTCTTCCATATTTATCAGAAGCCTTTCCTGCCAAAAGCCGAATGACCAATGAAGAAATCACGAAGACTATAAAAAAGATACCTTTATCACCTTGGTCGTAGCCGAGTTGCATGGTGAGGTCTGGCACTAAAGTAAGTACCGCTCCAAATGAAAAAGCGGTTAATAAAAAGAGGAGAGAAGGGTTGAACACTCTTGGCTCAATAACTTCATTCCAGTTGATTTTAAGTAATCTAGGGTGGAATTTAACCTTGTCTTTCAAGGTCTCTTTCATGCCTGCTAGTATTACCACGGATAGTATTGCTACTATTGAAGAAGCATAAAAGGTCATATCCAAACCATAGGCTTCTGTAATTTTTGGGCCTATGGATGGGCCAGCCGCCATGCCTAAACTTCCAAAGAAACCAGAGTATCCCATGGCCTCACCTCTTCTTGTGGAGGGCACTATGTCGGCAATGTAAGCTGAAGTGCCTGTTGGTTTAAAACCAGTAGAAAACCCATGCAGAAACCTGAGGAGTAAAAGTGCCCAAACGGTGCCAACCATTGGGTATAGAAAACCCATTACAAAGCATACGCTTGCACCAAAGATCATTACAGGTATTCTGCCAATCGTATCGGACAGCTTTCCGCTAAAGGGTCTAGAAAGCCCCGCTGTAACGGTAAATAGAGAAATGATGAGGCCTTTGTATTCTCCACCGCCTAAAGAGGTAATGTAATCGTACAAATCGGGCACGATCATATTAAAACTACCGAAGAAGAGGAAGGAGCTGAAGCAAAGTAAAAAGAACTGTAAGGTGTAAATGCTGGGCTTTCCTGTCTTTCTTTTGAGCATAGTGATAAATGAAAAATGGAGCCGAAGCTCCATTCAGTTTATTGTTGCATTAAAAAGGCTTTTATGTAACCGTCTAAGTCACCGTCTAACACGTTTTGCACATCAGTTCGTTCATAACCTGTTCGGGCATCTTTAATTAATTTGTAAGGGTGCAACACGTAGTTTCGAATTTGAGAACCAAATTCAACCCTCATTTTTGCACCTTCCACGATGTCTCGGGCTGCATTACGCTTGTCCAGCTCAATTTGGTATAATCTCGATTTCAACATTGAAAGCGCCTTTTCCTTGTTGCCAAGCTGTGATCTGCTTTCTGTGTTTTCAATCGTAATACCAGTAGGTGCATGTTTTACACGTACGCCAGTTTCTACCTTGTTTACGTTCTGTCCACCTGCCCCCCCTGAACGGAAAGTGTCCCAGCTGATATCGGCAGGGTTGATTTCAATTTCAATAGTATCATCAACTACTGGGTAGGCAAAAATAGAGGCAAACGAAGTGTGTCTTCTTCCACCAGAATCGAAAGGAGAAATACGCACTAAACGGTGTACTCCAGATTCTGCTTTCAATAATCCAAAGGCAAATTCACCTTCGAACTCAAGGGTGCAAGATTTACAGCCGGCTACGTCACCTGGTTGATAATGAATTTGTTTGACTTTATAGCCTTTACTTTCTCCCCACATGATGTACATACGCATCAATATTTCAGCCCAGTCGTTACTTTCGGTACCGCCTGCGCCCGGGTTGATTTCAATCATGGCACTCAGTTGGTCTTCTTCACCACTGAGCATCTTCTTGAATTCAATTTCTTCTAAAATCTCAAGTGCTTTTTTGTATTCTTTTTCTACCTCTTCAACGGATACTTCACCCATTTCGAGGAACTCGTTGAGGGTGTCAACGTCTTCTAAAGCAGTTAAAACGTTTTCAAAGCTGGTCGTCCAGACTTTCTTTAAACGAATCTGCTTTAATGCTTTTTCGGCCTCTTTTGGGTCGTTCCAGAATTCTGGTTGGGCCGTCACCAGTTCTTCTTCTTCTACTTCACTTTTCTTGACATCGTAGTCAAAGATACCCCCTCAAAGCCGCTACCCTGGCTTTTAAATCTTTCAGCTGATCTGAAGTCATAGTTCGTAATTTTTTGAAGCGCAAAGGTGGTGAAATGTAGGGGATAATTCAAGGTTGAATAGGGTTTCAATTGTGGTTTGATAGGTATAAAAAAGAAGAAGCCCAATTGATACAATTGGGCTTCTGTAATTTATTAAGATGAAGATATTAAATCTTCTTCAGGTTATTAATCGTTCTGAACCAAATTGGGGTTGATGTTAATCGCGCTAATTGGGAAGAAAAATTGCCACTGAAGGTCACCGGCAGGCATGTCCGTAATTCTAGCCTGGGTAAGGCTGAAGCTACCTCTAGTAGATCTCTTGAGTGGTAAATTCAATCTCTTAAGATCTAAGAAGTTGAATCCTTCACCCCATAGCTCAATTCTTCTTTGAACCAAGATTTCATCTAATAGGGCTTGTCCCGTGTTAACACTGATTAGAGCATTTGGATCACGCTTAGATACAAGAGAGAATAAAGCAGTTCTAGCCGCTACTTCATTAGCTACTCCCAAACGAGCATTAGCTTCTGCTTCAATCAAAATCATCTCTGCAGTACGCATTAACACAACGTCACCGTCACCAATTGTTCCACTAGGCAATGCCTCGAACTTAGTGTTCATATAAGGAGCTTTTCTGAAGTTACTTGGGATGCTAACTGCTGCTTGTTCAGCTGCAGTCACTTTCCAGAAACCTTTTCTAACATCTGTAGAAGAGATTAGGTCATATAAGTCAGCATTGATACACTTAGGGTCGTTTCTAATGTGAGATGAGCTGTAGTTGTATGACATATAAGCGAAGAAAGACGCAAAGTATGTTCCTTGATCAGGAATTACTTGGCTAGACCAAATCCAACCTGTTGCACCAGAGTTATTGAAACCTTCTTGGATTTGAGCAGAAGACGTCAAAGAGTGTCCCGCTCTTGCCGCTTGTGCAAAAGTGATGGCATTGGCCCACTCACCTTTGGTCAAAGCAACTCTTGCCAACAAACCATTAACAACATTAACGCTAATTTGTGATTTGTCTGAGAATGACACTGATGACGCGTTTAAGCTTTGCAAAGCAGCGGTAAGGTCTGCCCCAATTTGAGCATACACTTGCTCCACTGTTGAACGCGATTTTGCTTCTCCAAGGTTAGTTAAATCATCAAGGTTGATCACAATACCCAGTTGGTCGTTTGCTTGACCTGCTTTGTATCTGCTACCATAAAGTTGAACCATGTTAAAGTGGGCAAATGCTCTATAGAAATAAGCCTGACCTTTGATGTTATTCTTCTCATTCGCATCTCCTTCAACACCATCAATTGAATTGATAATATTGTTAGCGTTTGCAATCATGCTATAGAAGTAATCATAAGTATGCTCTACTAATGAGCTTCCGTTGTCTCTATGCTCAAGCCATTGGTGAACAGCAATAAACCAACCAGAACCTCTTTGAGGGTTAACAACGTCTTGTCCTAAGAAGTCATAGTTGATCATCATGTTACCAAAACCAGATCTCTCATCTTGAGAGCCTCCAACACCGTACATATGACGGTGAATCCCTTCTAAAGCAGCTCTTTGGTTTGAAATAGTACCAAGTACTTGATCGGCTCCAAGCTGATCCGTAGGGAACGTATCTAGAAAGTCTTCATTACATGAGCTTGCAGCCAATACAATAAAGAGTATTATTATTTTTGAAATGTATTTCATTGTCTTTGTTTTAGAAGTTTAGGTTAACACCCAAGGTTAAAACTCTTGAAGGAGGGTAAAGTCCTACGTTTTGCGTTCCACTGAACGTCTCTAAAGGGTTCATACCTTTTCTAGCACTAACGAAGAATAAATTCTCGGCTGAAACATACGTTCTAAGGCTAGAAATCCCCAAGCTTTGAATCGCAGTTTTCTTGAACTCATATCCTAAATTGATATTTCTCAAGTTTAAGAATGAAGCATCTGTTAACCATCTGTCTGAACCTGCAATGTTGTTAGTGTTATTGTTGATAGAAATCTTAGGTACATCTGTAATGTCACCTGGGTTTTGCCATCTGTCTGCAATGTCAACACTAAAGGCTCCACCGTCCAGAGCACCCATCAAGCCTTGAAGGTTGCTGTCGTAGATTTTACCACCAACGCTATAAGCAAACATTATTGAAAGCGAGAAGCCTTTGTAAGAAAGGTTGTTTGTAAATGCTCCGTAAACATCTGCAATAGAAGAACCATCATAATGGTATAGCGCATTGTTTTGGTTAGACGTTACTTGAACACCATTGATTTCTTTCAATAAGTTAGCAGGTGTAGACTCTGACTCTGGATCGTAAACGTAAAGTGGGCTACCTGTATCAGGGTCAACACCGTACCAATCTTTTAACCAGAAGTCGTAAATTGATCTACCTTCCAAAAGTTTTTTAGAGCCAGAAATAATACCGTTTTCTCTTGAATCTTCAGGTAACTGAGTAATCTCATTTGTTAGCACTGTTGCATTTAAAGCAAAGTTCCACTCAAGTCCACCTGATGATTTCAAAATATCAACGTTGGCATCGAACTCTAAACCTCTGTTCACCATTTTACCAATGTTTCTGTTTTGAGAAGTGTAACCTGACTCACGTGGAATTGGCACTGAGAACAATAGGTTGTCAGAATAACGGTTGAAGTATTCGATTGTACCTCTAACTCTACCTAAAACTTCAAAGTCAACAGCTATATCAGCAGAGGTGTTCTTTTCCCATTGTAGGTCATTGTTTCCAACACTATAGCTGAAGAAACCAGGGTTGTTAGCATTGTTTTGGCCAGAAGAATACAATGTTTGATAAGGGTAGAAACCTCCAACATTATCATTACCTGTCTGTCCGTATGATCCTCTAAGTTTTAATTCATCAACCCAGCTAACACCGCTTAAGAATGCCTCTTCGCTCATTCTCCAGCTTGCGCCAATAGACCAGAAGTTACCCCATCTTGCATCTTGCGAGAATCTAGAAGTACCATCTCTTCTGAAAGAGAATGAAGCGTAGTAACGCTCGTCATGGTTGTAGTTAATTCTAGAGAAATAACCTTCAGTTTTATAACGGTTAACTCTAGATGAAGCGTCTGTAATTGTAGTGTAGTTATCCAAAACTGGGTTATCCAAAACGATAAAACCTGTTTTCGAAGCAGAGAAATCATTGTTTTTAATACCATAGCTCTCATGACCAGCTAGTATATCAAAACTGTTTCTGCTATCTAATTCGAAAGAATATTCTGCAATTTGGTTAAAGTTAGTAGTGATATCGAAGTTGGCACTTTTAGTAGCTCTTCCTACTGGAATGTAATCTCCAACGAACGGGTTACCATAGAATTGACCATTTGATGTTCCAATATCTACACTACCATTGATCTTTACACTTAGGTTTTTCATTGGAGTTAACTCCACATAACCTACAGTTCTAAAGAACAAGGCTTCATTTAAGCTGTTGTTCAAAAGAGACTCCTCAGGTGCTTGTCTACCAGAAGTGTTGTTTGGTCTTCTTGGTAATCCAAATCTACCATCACCTCTATCGAAAGCTTTAGTTCCAAAGTCAGGGTCAGTAATATAATTACCTTGATCATCAATAGCATAAACAGGGAAAATAGGCCCCATTCTTCTTGCGTTATAGAAAGCATTGGCAAATCCAGTTCCTCCACTAGTTACAGAATTTGTCATTCTGATGTCACCAGAGTTGTTCATGCCAATTTTTAACCAATCAAGCACCTTCACATTAATGTTGGTTCTTAAGGTATATCTTTCGAAATCAGAATTTTTGAAAACACCTTTTTCATTCAAGTAACCCATTGATGCATAGTAATCAACTTTGTCAGTTGCACCTTTTGCACTGAAGTTATATTCTTGTCTGTAACCTAATCTTTCAATTGGGTCAAACCAATCTAAGTCGTTAGCAGAGTATCTGATGCTGGCGTTAGGGTTAATGCTACCGTCAGTTCCGATAATTTGATTATCAGCAACATTTGTTGCATTGTAAGCAAGGAAGTCAATCAACTCAGCAGTAGCCTCGGCTCCAGCAGTAGCAGGATCTGTTCCTCCAGTTACTTTGTCGTTTCTTAGTGCTTCCCAATAGGCTTGGTAGTAGCTCAATGGATCAACTCTATCGTACTCTTGAATACCTCTGGCTGAAATACCTTGTTTGGTTGAGAATGAGAAAGATGGAGCTGTGTTTTTCTTACCTTGTTTAGTTGTAATGATAATTACACCGTTTGCTGCTCTAGCTCCATATAATGAAGTTGAAGCTGCATCTTTCAAAGTAGAAATTGACTCAATGTCATCAGGGTTAATCCTGTTAATGTTTCCACTAAAAGGAACACCGTCAACGATTAAGAAAGGCTCGTTACTACCGTTAACCGAACCAATACCTCTTAATCTGATGGCAGGGCTATCACCAGGCTGACCTGTTGATGTAGTTACTTGAATACCTGGGCCAGAACCACCAAGGGCAGAAATAGCACTGGTAATCGGTCTGTCTTTGATTTTTTCAGCTGAAAGCGAAGTTACTGAACCTGTGATACTCTTAGTATCTTGAGTTCCGTATGCTACTACAACAATTTCACCCGCGTCAATAACGTCAGCTACCATTGATACATTAATGGCAGTTCTGTTTCCAACAGGCTCTTCTTTGGTTTTGTAACCTAAGAACCTAAATACAAGAACTGCATTCTCAGAATTAACTGATAAAGAGAACTTACCGTTCGATTCCGTAGTTGTGCCAGTTGTGGTCCCTTTAATAGAAACAGTCACGCCTGGAAAGCTCGAACCGAATTCATCTAGCACAGTACCCTCCACGGTACGTTGCTGACCCATTACACTGCTACTAATAAGTAGCAAAATGAGCATTACTTTGAGTTTAAATTTTAGCATTTATAAGTAATTTATTTGTTTGCGCGAATAACACCTAAATGGAGCTTAATGTTGCTTTAACGTACGTATTAGGCTGTATCATTATTTTAATGGTGGCTATTTTGTTTTAACGGTCGATATTTCAATTGTTATTTTTGAATTTTTATTGTTCATTTTCGGTCATTTTTGGGGTATGTTAAAATTGTAAATATCTATGAAAATATGAGTTTTATTAAATTATGATCGATTACGAATATGTATTTACCTCATCTTCAAATAATTACAAATATTATGACTAGCCTGATGTATTATAACATTGTCGCGATTTCTATAATTTTTACGATCTGTCGACTTTAATGGTGGAATTAGGGTAGCAAACAGGGTAAGACCTTCTAGGGGACGTTTTTGAGGTTTTTAACATAAAAAAAGCAGCCCTTTTGAGGCTGCTTCAATTCATAGTTCCAAAATGTGAATTTTCTAACTCAGTCCGGCTAGCTTTTCTTCCAGTACTTTGATTTTTCCTTCTGCATCCGCTTGTTTGGCCTTTTCTATGGCTACCACTTGCTCAGGAGCACCAGCTACAAAGCGTTCGTTGCTCAGCTTTTTCATTACTGAATTCAAAAAGCCTTTGGTGTACTCTATTTCCTTGATGATTTCAGCTTTTTCAGCTTCAATGTCAATCGCGCCTTCTTCCATAGGAATAAAGAATTCATCAGATTTGATCACAAAGCCTAAAGTGCCACTCACCTTCTCATCCGTATATGTCAGCTGATCGATGTTCGCTAACTTCTGGATGATGTTCACAAAAGGCTCGTAAGCTTCTGGGTTGCCTGATTTAATCGCTAAGTCCAGCGCCTTCTTTGGAGAAATTCCTTTTGAAGAACGTAAGTTTCTTAGGTTAGAAACCAATTCAAATACGATTTCAGATTGTTTGTTTAATGCTTCGTCTGCTCCCCCAATGATTGGCCAAGTAGAAACAATGATGTCTTGTCCTTCTGACCTTTCTCTTAACTCACTCCAGATTTCCTCAGTTATGAAAGGCATAAATGGATGAAGGACCTTCATGATTTTCTCTAAGAAATTCAAAGTCACCTCATAGGTAGGTCTGTCGATAGGTTCTCCAAAAGGAGGTTTAATCATTTCTAAGTACCAAGAACAGAAATCGTTCCAAATGAGCTTGTAGGTAGTCATTAGCGCATCAGAAATTCTGAATTTACTGAAATGATCTTCGATTTCAGTAAGGGCTGCATTAAATCGAGAATCGAACCAACGTACTGCCGTTTGGTTTTCTTGGCCATTTGAGCTGCCACCAACTTCCCAGCCTTTTACCAAGCGGAAAGCATTCCAAATCTTATTCGCAAAGTTTCTTCCTTGCTCTACCAGTTTTTCATCGTACAACAAATCATTGCCTGCTGGCGAAGAAAAAAGCATTCCAGTACGCACGGCATCAGCGCCTAGTTCTTTAATTAAGTCCAGTGGATCGGGTGAGTTACCCAAAGACTTCGACATTTTTCTACGCTGTTTGTCGCGTACAATTCCCGTTAAATAAACGTGCTTAAATGGTTTCTCTCCAGTGTACTCATATCCCGCAATAATCATTCTGGCTACCCAGAAGAATAAAATTTCAGGTGCTGTAACTAAAGTGGTAGTAGGGTAGAAGTAATCTAGCTCAGCATTCTTGCCTTTAATGATCTTACCTGTCTCTCTATCAAAACAAGAATCGTCAAAGCCATTAAAAACTGCCATTGGGAACAACCATGAGGAAGCCCAAGTATCGAGTACATCTTCATCTTGTTTTAGGTCACTGGCAGTTAGTTGAGCGTTGCCTGATTTCTCTTTAGCCAATGCCAATGCTTCATCTGCCGATTCAGCGACAACAAAGTCGTTTTCGCCTTCGCCATAGAAATAGGCCGGGATTTGTTGTCCCCACCAAAGCTGACGAGAAATACACCAATCGCGTACATTCTCCATCCAGTGGTTGTAAGTGTTTTTGAATTTTGAAGGAAGAATCTCCACTTCGTCATTCATCACCACTTCATGCGCAGTGCGCGAAATTTCTTTCATTTTGATGAACCACTGCAAAGAAAGCTTTGGTTCTATCACTGTATTTGTTCTTTCTGAACGACCAATTCTAGTAGTGAACTCTTCAAAACCGATGTAATGACCAGCTTCTTCCAAGTCTTTCACCATTACTTTACGCGCTTTAAAACGCTCCATGCCTACATATTTCGGTACACCACAGTTTTCGTTCAAATTACCGTCAAAGCCGATGGTGTCAATCACTTCTAAATTATGACGCAAGCCAATTTCATAGTCATTCGGGTCGTGGGCTGGGGTTACCTTCAAGCAACCCGTTCCAAATTCGATTTCTACATAATCGTCCCCGATGATTGGGATTTCGCGGTTAACGAAAGGCACAAGCGCAGTTTTGCCAATCAAATGTTGGAAACGTTCATCTTTCGGGTTTACGGCAATGGCGGCATCGCCTAAAATGGTTTCAGGACGCTGCGTAGCAATAATTACCTTTTCGTCAGAATCTTTAATGCTGTATTGAAACTTGTAAAGCTTCGAAACTTCATCTTGATCGGCATAAATCACCTCTTCATTTGATACCGTAGTTTGGGCTTCCACATCCCAGTTGACCATACGTAAATCGCGGTAGATGTATCCTTTATTATATAGGTCTACAAAAACACGAAGCACGGCCTTGTGATAACCTTCATCCATGGTGAAGGCTGTGCGCTCCCAGTCGCATGACGCACCAAGTTTCTTGAGTTGCTCAAGAATGATTCCCCCGTACTTTTCTTTCCATTCCCAAGCATGGGTAAGGAATTCTTCGCGACTGAGGTCAGATTTTTTGATGCCTTTTTCGCGAAGCATCTTCACTACTTTGGCTTCCGTAGCAATCGAAGCGTGGTCTGTACCAGGCACCCAGCAAGCTTCTTTGCCTTCCATTCGTGCTTTTCTGATCAACACATCTTGGATGGTATTATTCAACATGTGGCCCATGTGGAGCACACCCGTTACGTTTGGCGGAGGAATGACAATAGAGTAAGGCTCTTTTTGAGGGTTTACCTTGCCATGGAAATATCCTTTATCCATCCAGTGGGCATACCATTTATCTTCTATCTCGTTCGGGTTATACTTCGTTGAAAGCGACATGTAATTGTTTGAATAAAATTAGGCTGCAAAAATAGGTGGAATAGTCGGAAGACGGAAGTTAGAAGCCAGAAGAATGAAGTTA
>CAXBPM010000084.1:0-10497 GCA_963977345.1 uncultured Roseivirga sp. | reverse complement strand
TAGTTAAGGCAGTACTTATTGTGGATACATTGGTTCCGTTATTCCAAGGAGACCCGCTGCCGTCACTTGCCCTGTTCCAAGAAGAAAGGTGCAGACTGCCGTTTCGTAAATAAACCGTTATTCCTCTTGTGTCTCCTCCTTGCTCATATAATACTTGTCTTGTATTAATGTCGGAAGTACTGGTTCTAAAAGCCAAATTCACCCCTTTTCGAGTGTATGGCCCGCCAGTGTTAAACGCTAAATTATTGGCAATAGTAAGGCTTGTGCTTCCCGAAGTAAAATCAACTGTGGGGTTAAAATTGATATTGCTTGTTGTACTTCTGTAAGTAGGCGCTGCAACCCCAGTGGTTGCATCGTTATTACCAACCCATTGGTCTTGCCAGTCAGTTACTGTACTCCCTTCTGTTGCTGTAGTTACTCCTACATTTGCTTTTAACCAGGTGGTCAAAGCCGCCTTATAGCCTCCAGGCCCTGACCCAGGTGTTAAGCAGTTATCGGCAGAAACCCCAGCGGATAAACCAGCAACCAGATCAAGTCCAGAGTCACTGGATTTGGTATCGGTAGGAAAAGTAAAAATATCAGTTAACGTATGACTTGTTGCATTGGTATCAAACGCAAAAATGGAAAAGCCGTAGACCACCGTATTTGATGCAATCCCCAACTCGCTGAATGAAACAGCCACTCCTTGTAAACTTTGGGCACTCTGTCCAAAAAAGGTTCCAATGTTAATAATAGGTGTTGGGTCTACACCTGTATCTTGCCTTCTTAAAATAAGGAAGTTATCAAATGAGCGTCCTCCTCCTGTACCAGCGTTTGTTGGGTCAGGCCAATCTGAGTCTTCAATATCAACCATCGATCCGTATGAAGCTGGGTCGCCATTAACATCTAACGACAATATGGCCGCAATCTTTATTTCGTCATTTCCTCCCCTTTCAATAATTGGAAAAACAGCACTATCTGGCTCACAAGTTACCAAACCAGTGTACCAAATAACGTCTAATCGTTCTACTTGAGCTTGAATAGTGTTCAGCCCCTCATCATCTTCATTCACCATGATGTTATCATAGCCAGCATTTAAAATACCCGACTGATAAAGAGCATCCGCATCCGTAACCTCATCCGCATCTAATTCCAATTCTCCTGGTGTAAGTGGACTAAAAGTTGGGTCAACAATGCTACCTAAGGTATACCATACATTAATATATGCTTGACTATCCGTCCTTCGTATAATTAAAGTATCTGGTAGAACAAAGTTATTGTAAAGTTTACCACCAACTGTGTAGGATTTAATTTTCAGGTTATCACCAGTTCCGTAATACAAGTCATAGGGTAAACTCGGCTCAATATCATTAATGGCATCACTAGGGGAAGTTACTGATACAGTTGAAGTTACAGAAGTAGGGAGTGGGTCTACATAGTTAATCACAGTAATGTGAGACTGCCCAACCAAAGTCGTATTTAAACAACTAAGGAACAGTAGCACTGCAATTATTTTTCCAAAAAAAGTACCCGATTGGTATATGTACTTCACCTTCTTTTCTATTTTAAAACTTACGGTCACAGCATCTAGCCTATGACATTTAAAAATGTTTAAATACTCTCTTGAGCATTTTTAATTCATAAAGGACGTGGTTAAGAAAATAGTGGGCTGAGGAATACTAATGATGCAAAGGTGGTAGCTTTGCGCTGAATCATAGGTGAAAGGGAGACAAATGTATATTATTAATTTGTCAATCAAAAATAATTTTATGCTTCTTGAATACAGTAATTAACGATTGGCCACAAATTGGACTTTCGGATATATATATTTGATTTTGGGAAAAACTAAAGAATCATGGTGGTAAGAAAAGCTATAGAATCAGAATTTTAGCATTTCCAAAAACCAAACCATCATTTATAAAATGAACAATATAAATTCCTTGAGGTAATAACTTAGTATTAATCTTAATTGTCTTCTCATTCCCAATATTCACTTCTTCAAAAAACAATTTCCCTTGAGAATTAAATATTCTATAGCTGTCTATCTTAAAAATCTCATCCTGTAGAGCTACAGTAATATCTGAACCTGACCTGACAGGGTTAGGGTAAACCTTAATTGAATAACCTGTTTGGTCGAACAAGACAATTACTCTTACGATTTCAGAGAATTTAGCTACTCCGTTAAAGTCGGTTTGTTTAAGTCTGTAAAACGAAACCCCTTCCAATGGACTCTGATCTGTGTAAGTATAAGAAGTAGTGCTTTCTGTAGTTCCAGCACCATTTACATTCGCTACTACTTCAAAATCAGAACCATTTCCACTTCTTTCAATGGAATAAAAAGCGTTATTGGTTTCGTCTGAGGTTTCCCATTTCAGCTTAACTGTCGCGTCCTCCAGACTCTCAGCCTTAAAGGATATTAAAGTAACAGGCAGGGCACCCTCCTCTTCTGAGCCTAATGTGAAATACTGACCAGTACCAAAATTTACTGTGAAGGTGACCGTATTATCTATCGCATTGGTTGAACTTGGTTCAATAAGCGTTGCACCAGTATTAAAATTTCCATCGTTATCTACTAGAAGGCGTAACTGGGTCAAGTTGTTTGCCCCAACTACATCGCCAGGCCCTGTAATTGTGCTCAAATCAAAAGTTAACATCACTTCCCCCACAGTACCTGTTTCTTGCACCCTCCATTCACGGTTCAGCCTACTGTTGATTGTCGCTGGTTTTTCTCTATTGGTTTCGTCTTCAATCGCTGCATTATCATTACCCCAAATGATGAATGAGTCGTCATCTGGAAGCGACCCCACCGACATAGTGACTAAAGCATCATCATTTTCACTTTTGGAGCTCAGCTGACTAAAACAAGAGATATCATCTCTTCCAATGCCTGCAATATCATTATGGTAGGTTGTGCCTTGATTATCGTAATCCCAAATAATTCCTCCATCCCCAGCCAGGTAATCTTGTTCTGCAGCTGGCAGTGAAGCAACTGTACGTGTAATCCCATACTTAATGGCCAAGTAAGTTTCCACTCTCGTTCGTTCCTCACCAGTTAGCGTGGAAGAAAAGACAATGGCTTCAGCAATATCTCCTTGAAATTGCGCTTCATTATCTGGCGTAGAATGATTGCCTATGGCCCAAGTGTCTGGTCCCGTTAAAGCTGTATTGTCTGATGTGGCAGAAGCAACATTAGCTGAATTAACGTAGAGTTCTAGATCGAATGGAGAATCAACATCTCTCGTAGCCGAAGCTATGTATGGCTCAAAATTATTACTGGTGCTAGCGTCTCGTGCATTTAAGGTAGAATTGTTGGAAGCATTTACATGAACGCGCCCAGCCGTCATGCCAAGTCCGTAGTCATCAGTACCTCCTGAGTTGGCACCGATTAAGGATGGTGTATCTTGAAAATTAGTAGTCGACCCTTGATTCTGAGTGGTTTTATAAACAGCTATCATTGACAAATCACCCGAAGTGGTGTTTGTCGCAGCTGCTGTTTCCATCCATGCGCTGTTGGTGGTATTGGTGTCGTTGAAACGAATTACTGGGTTACCATTAATCTCGTTAGACTCATAAGTAGGCTCCACAATAGCACCTCCACCAAAATTAGTTTCGGAAGCATCGTTTCCATTAATACTCTGATCATCCCAAGTCGCCAAGTCTGTACCATCGGTAGTAGTACTTGTTCCTACATCTGCCCTTAACCATAATTCTAAATTCGTATTTACACCTCCAGGGCCACAGCTTTCATTTTCAGTGGCTAGTGTAAAATACTGACCATCAGTAAGGTCTACCCCAGGAAAAGACAGTACGCTTCCGTTAAAAGTGCCCCCAGTAATTAACGTTCCGCTGGCCATCGTTGGGCTATTGGAAACTATCATCGAAAAATTATCTGCTACGGAAGTGTAACCCAAACCAGTAAGATCGAACTGAATTTCAGTCGCCCCAACTGTTCCCGTATCTTCTACACGCCACACACGCTCCATTCTTTGGGCAATAGTAGAGGGCAGATCTGGTGTTCCTCCATCAGAAGAGTTTATAGCATTCGCTTCTAGCGTGGAGGCATCATCGTTGCCCCATAATAAGAAGCGCTGATTTCCTCCAAAGAAATTTGAGTTTGAAGCATTATTGGTTTCCACGCTCCCTAAGCCCATCGTGATGATGTCATCGTCATTACCACTGGTTGATTGCTTTTGATTTAGACAAGCAGCATCATCTCTTCCAATTCCAGCAATATCATTATGATAGGCGCTATTACTGTTAGATTCATCCCAAATAATGGTGGTCCCATCAGAAGCAACGTAATCTCCCTCAGCTACACTTCCAGAAATCGTTTCGTTTAAAGTGGCATCACCATCATTATCTTGAGGCAGGCTTAGTCCATATTTAACCCCTAAGTAAGAGTATACTTGGAGCTTCTGGAGGTCAGTAATGTCATTATCGAAAACAATTACCTCGCTGATTCTTCCATTATAATTCCCTAACGATTCAACATCTCCTATAAAGTTGGTTTTAGTACCACTTATGTCTACAATTTCCGCTTCGGTTATTCTTCCAAAACCACCATTTCTAATTTCCTCTAAATCACGGTTGTTCCCAGAATATCTTCCTGAGATTAGGAAAGGGGTTAATGCAGGGGTATCAAAGGCATCGCGCCCAGTTAAATTAAGGTCATTTGCCCAATGTGCAACAGTGAGTTCAGTATTGTTATTTCTATAACCAAAATGTAAATCCTCGTTGCCAGTCCCTCCTTCAGAACCA
This sequence comes from uncultured Roseivirga sp., assembly GCA_963977345.1. Lineage (GTDB taxonomy): Bacteria > Bacteroidota > Bacteroidia > Cytophagales > Cyclobacteriaceae > Roseivirga. The sequence goes on along the minus strand of CAXBPM010000084.1, from coordinate 5,760 downwards.
ATAACAAAATTCCATTCAGGGCCATCTTCTCTAATTCCTACAGCAATCAAAGTATAATCTCCTGCGTTCGTTCCTCCAGATTTAATTTCTGATAAGTTGCCCAAACTTAAACGATCATCCGTTCCATCAAATGCTATTGTAGGCAAGAAGTTAATATTGTCTGTGGTGTTATTTCTATACAACGGAGGAGTTCCATCTGTTACGGCATCATTGGCGTCTAGCGATTGATCACTCCATGTGATTAAATTTGTATTATCTGTCGTGGTTGATGTACCTGCATCGGCCTTTAGCCAAACTGTAAGATCGGTGGTCACGCCACCTGGGCCACAGTTATCTAGTGCAACACCTAAAGTGAAATATTCTCCATCTGCCAAATCAATCCCACTAAAGCTAAGTACCGATCCGTTGAAAGTACCGCCCGTAAAGGTGTTACCATTTTCTAATGAGGTATTATCTCCACCACCAGCAATGATCAGTTGATATTCACCTGCATCCGTACTATACCCTGTCAAACCTGTGAGATCGAAAGAGATTTCTGTGGCTCCCACCGTTCCCGTTTCTTGCGCCCTCCAAACACGGAGCATTCTTTCTGTTACTGTGCCTGGTGTTCCCGCTGTGGTGATATTAGCAAAAGTAGTGCTGGCCCCATCTGTTGCCCAAGTTAAGAATGAGTTGTCTGCGACAAAGCTATTTGCATTATCTGCATTTGTAGCCTCTATACCCCCTAAGCCCATGGCTAAAATGGCATCTGAATTTACACTGCTCGACTGCTTCTGGTCAAGGCAAGTGTCATCATCTCTACCTATTCCTGCTACGTTTGAAACAAATCCCGTATCATCATTATAGGCCCAAGTAATAGTAGAGCCATTGGACGCCACATAATCTCCTTCACGGACAGCTCCTGAAATCACTTCATTTGCAGTACCATCAGCATCATTATTTTCAGTTAAGGTGCTGCCGTATTTTAAAGCTAAATAACTACGGACCTGTTGTGCCTGTAAATCAGTGATCTCAGCATTGTAAACAATTACCTCGTTCATATCTCCAAAGAACCTCCGCCCATTATTACTGTCCAAACTATTATTCTCTGACTGTCTACCAATGGACACTGGCCCAGCATTCCCCTGATGGGTCGGATCTTCATCTATATTGGCGTCATCAAGCTGGAAGCTGATAGTTGCGGTATTAATTATCTCACCGTCTAGTATAAAATTCTCTACATCGCTAGCTCCTGCACTAATATCATAATCTGCCTCTACGGTAAAAGAAGCACCTGCCGGAGAAACATTGAAATTACTGTTACTGCCTGGTGATTGAATGGTACCTCTTTGATCACTCGATCCAAAACCTACATTTCTGGCAGTTCGGTTACCAAAGCTATAAATCATCTTTTGCTGACGCGTGTTATTTGTTGTACCCACATCAATAGGTTCAATCGTACTAAAAACGTGTAGCCCTCCATCGGCATCATCTGCAAAAATATAATTGCTACCTAAGTTGAAGCCTATGGCATTTGATCCAGCATCATTCGGAAAATTAAGTCCTGGATTGAAGTTCACTGAATTTTCTACCCAACTCGGTGCGCGATTAGTTCCAATGGTTGCATCGAAACTGTTTCTTCCTTGATCGGCCCAAGTGTCAACGGTCTGTCCATTTGTTGCTAATGTTGTTCCCGTGTTAAAAGTTTCGGCATCGGCTTTCAGCCAAAGCGCCAAGCCATCAGGAACATTACCAGGTGTACAAATAAAGTATTGAGTGGCAAGGGTAAAATACTGCCCGTCAGCCAAGTTAATGTTTGGGAAAGTAATTACATCACCACTGAAAGTACCACCACCTACAACTGTTCCGCTTGAAAAATCACCTAAAGAAGAAACGCCTCCAATTAACAAAGCGAAATCATTCGGGTCTGTGCCTAAGCCTAAACTTGTAAGGTCAAATGAAATATCCGTTTGACCCATTTCATTTTCTTCGGCTACACGCCAAACTCTTTCGAGTCTTTCAAAAATAACGTCTGGCACTTCGGTTCTTACCGTGGTTAATGCTCCTTCATCATTTCCCCAGATTAGGAAGGTTCCATCCGTTCCAATTTCAGTTCGGGCCATGGTCACTAAGCTGCCTGAATTCTCACTTTTAGACTGCCTTTGCTCAAATTCCGAAGCATCATCACGACCGATACCCGCGATGTCTGCATTATATTCTAAATAGCCTCCAATTGTACGACTGTTAGCTGTGTTGAAAATTATGCTCCCATCAGAATTGACATAACTCAGTGCGGTGGATTGATCCAATGTTATTCCATACTTTATGGCCAAATAGCTTTCAATTCTATTTCTCTGGGCAAAGCTGAAAGCTCCCGGCTCGTTGCAGTACACAAGCTCAGCAATACTTCCATAGAATGAGGCTGCAGCAGTAGTTCCATCATCGTATCTCGACTGACCATTCGTATCTCCTAATCCAATGCCATTGGTGTCTGAAAAAAGCAAGCCAACATTCGAGATAGTCCCAAAACTTTGCCCGTTTAAGTAGGCCACTACGTCTCCCGTTTCGGAAGCATTGCCATCAAATTCAAGGGTTATTATATATTCCGTATCCGTGGTCACGTCTCTTGCTCCAGTAAGCGCACTGGTATTAACAGAGTTAAAGCCCCAAGGAGAACCTGCTCCATCGTTGGTTACATTCCAAGCACCAATGTAAATCTCATTGTTCCGAACATAAACATTAAGCCCCCTGTCATTACTGCCTTGCTCATATATCTGCTGTTTGGTGGAAATGTCATTGCCTGTTCTGAAAGCCAATGTAATTCCCTTTTTTTCGTAAGAAGTGGCGGTGTTGAAGTCAGAGTTATTGGCAATCAAAAGGCCTCTTTCAGAAGCGTCTAGAAAATCAACAGTTGGGTTAAAGTTAATGTCATCTGCCTCTGAAGCTGTTCCATCTCTATAAGTAGGTGCGGTAGTTAGTGTAGTGGCGTCATGGTTACCTAGCCACTGATCTTGCCAATCTGTTACAGTGGAGCCATCGGTAGCTGTAGTTACTCCTACATTTGCCTTAAGCCAAGTATTCAGCGCAGCTTTATAACCCCCTGGGCCAGTAGCCGTTGTTAAATTATCGTCACTAGCCACTGCGGTAGAGATTCCTGCAATCAAATCTAGCCCTGAATTTGAATTGGTATCCGTTGGGAACTCCGAAATATTGGTAATGTCAATTGTGGTTTCATCCACATCATCTGCAAAAATGGAATAACCATACACTATATCATTTGAAGTAATCCCAAAGTCAGAAAAGGATATGGCACTTCCGTAAATATTCTGCGTACCCAATACTTGTACTGGCAATGGGTCGGAAGTAGCGGTTTGCCTTCTAAACACCACCGAGACATGAGAAATGCCTGAGTTTCCCCATTCAGAAGTTCCATTATTGTTCACTTGAACGACTGTTGGGTAATAGTCATTAGGGTCTCCATTGGAGTCTAAGCCTCTTATGGCCGCGACTTTGATATCATCATTCCCTCCACGTTCAACCACAGGAAAAACCGCGTTATCCGGGGTGGCAGTTAGTACTCCACTATAGTAGATTACATCCACTCTTTCCACATTGGCGAAATTTGTAGCGTTGTTTACGAGAATATTGTCGTACCCAGCATTAATTAACCCACTCTGATAAAGGGCATCCTCATTTTCTTGCTGCTCTGGTTGGATATTTACTGTATTGCCCGCAGTACTCTCCTCTTCATAAAAAATAATAAGCTGTCTACCCGCATCTGTTCTTTGAATTATAAGTGTATCTGGTAAGATAAACCTGTCGTAGACCGTTACTCCAACGGTATACGAGGTTGGGAAAAGGTTTCTATTTTGACCGTAATTGACAGTATAAGATGTGCTTGGTGTAATTCCTCCACTGGCATCACTAGGAGAAGTAGCCGTATAGGATGAGGTTGTTAATCCAACAGTAACAGAGTTAGTGGTAATAGAAGTAATGGGGGTTTGCCCATAAACCGACTGGATAGAATATACCAGTACTACGAATAAAATTAACGAAGACAGTGTCTTCCTAATGAGTCTCATAAAATGCCTAGGCGAAAGTATCTAACCAAAACTTGATTAGAAGTCTTTAAAAGTGCAGCATTTAAGCCTGAACACCAAGCAATTAGAGATAATATTATATTTTTAAACGGAATAAATTCTTACAATCCCGAGAAGTGACATCCATTCTTTAATAGATGAAGTTTCCGAACTTAGAATATATGGTGAGTTTCTTCGTTTCTGAAGCTTCTACCCTGCCTACAATTTGGGCATCAATGTTAAAATGCTTTGAAATAGAGATGATTTCTTCGGCAAACTCTTCATCAATATAAACCTCCATTCTGTGGCCCATATTGAAAACCTTGTACATTTCTTTCCAGCTTGTTGCGCTTTCTTCCTGAATCATTTTGAACAAAGGAGGAAGCTCGAAAAGGTTATCTTTCACAATATGCACACCGTTAACAAAGTGTAGCACTTTGGTTTGTGCTCCTCCGCTACAATGAATCAATCCACCAATTTGATTCCTGAATTTCTTAAGAATCTCCACCATAACTGGAGCATAAGTTCTAGTGGGTGATAAAACTAGTTTACCAGCATTCAATGGACTCCCCTCCACAGGGTCAGTCAATTGATATTTACCTGAATACACCAAGTCAGATGGCACAGCGTGGTCATAGCTTTCCGGGAATTTGGTCGCCAAATCTTTATGGAATACATCGTGACGAGCAGAGGTGAGGCCATTCGAGCCCATTCCACCATTGTACTCATTTTCGTAGGTCGCCTGGCCATGTGAAGCCAAACCAACAATAACCTGACCCGGCTTAATTTTTTCATTGGTCACCACATCTTCCCTTTTCATTCTGGCAATTACTGTGCTGTCCACTACAACGGTTCTTACCAAGTCTCCTAAGTCTGCCGTTTCGCCTCCTGTGCTGATTATGTTCATGCCATTATCTCTCAGCATCTGAAGCACTTCTTCGGTACCATTAATCAGCTCAGCAATCACTTCACCTGGGATCAGGTTTTTATTTCTACCAATGGTTGAAGAAAGAAGAATGTTATCAGTGGCACCAACACAAAGCAAATCATCAATATTCATAATGATCGCATCTTGAGCTATGCCACGCCAAACCGAAAGATCACCAGTTTCTTTCCAATACATATAAGCCAAAGCGGACTTGGTGCCCGCACCATCAGCATGCATGATATTGCAAAACGCATCATCATTGCCCATAAAATCAGGAACAACCTTGCAAAAAGCAGTAGGAAAAACCCCTTTGTCTAAGTTCTTGATTGCGTTGTGAACATCTTCTTTTGAAGCTGAAACACCTCTTTGCATGTACCGGTCGCTCATATCTGATAATTTAAGATCACAAAAATAAAAAAACCCCGTATGACGGGGCTCTTTTTTAAGGTTTTTAATCTGCTAAAAAATTTAATGCCGCTTAATTGTCTTTATATTCAATCACTTTGAACTCCGTTCTACGATTTTGTTGATGTTGATCTTCAGTACAATCCGCGTCATTACCGCACCCGTTAATCAACTGCGATTCGCCATAGCCTTTGGCCACAAGTCTGTTCTGAGAAATCCCATTTAAAATCAAATAACGAACGGCTGCTTGCGCTCTTCTTTCAGACAAATCTAAATTCGGAGCATCCTCGCCACGTGAATCGGTATGAGAACTCAATTCAATTTTAATATTCGGGTTATCCTTTAAAAGCTCCACGAGTTTATCCAGCT
>CAXBPM010000083.1:0-10626 GCA_963977345.1 uncultured Roseivirga sp. | reverse complement strand
TCGCCTGAGTTGAAAAGAATAGGCCTAAAACTAAAAATGCTGCTATTAAACTTTTGACTTTCATAATACTATTCGTTTTGTCGATCTCTACTGATCAATTGTTGTTCCAAGTTTTAAAACCTCTATTTCCTGAAATATAAATCCTGCCCTTCCTCTGGTTGTATATCCAATACATTTGCAAGCACCAATTTTATCAATGTTCTCGAGGCTATAAATTTCGATAAGCTCACTGCCTCAGCATACTCCATGAGAGTGACAGTTTGGTTATGCTCTAAAAGCTCCATTAACGCTCTTTCCTTTTCACCAAAAGTAAACTGCGTGTCTTTTGCTTTCACGCGCCTTCTTAATATTTCGCACATCTCCTTAGTCGCTTGAAGGCTTTGGTCACCAACCCTAACGTAAGCTTTTCCGGTTTTTATATCAGGATTAGCTCGTAGCTGTAAAGGTAACTTCTGACCTTTTTGAATTTCAAAAACTGCAACCCCTTTCTTTTCACTCAGTTTAATGATCTGAAAACGGTAATCGAGTTTTGGCCAAATCAAATTTTCTATGGCTTGCTCCAGCACAAATACTTCACCTTCTATGTTGCGGGTGCCCGAAATAGTACCATCATCATCTACTCCCAATAGAAGTACTCCTCCTTGAGTATTAGCAAAAGCCACGAGTTCCTTCGCTATTTTATCTGGAAAGTTAGCCTTCTTCTTAAACTCAAGGTAAAGACCTTCACCTTTTTTGGCTAGTTCATTCAGTCTCCGTAAGCTCCAACTCTCTTTTGCCATCAAATTAAACGCTTGCTATCAATTAGTTATGTTCTTGAATCAAATCACTCAACGACATCAACACAACTCACACCCATATAAGTTTATAAAAACTAAAATTGTTCCTCCTCTACATTAGATGTTTTTTCGGCAAAGATAAATACCAACCTCGGTTTTGAATATGGTTACTCAATTGCAAAAAATATCGTCTCAGTTAATTTAAAAGAAACCAGTATTATGATGGCCTTTGGTAAAAGTAGTTTAAGCCTTAACTCCGTGAGTTTTTTCTATTTACACATAGAGAAAAAAGAGTACCTGAAAGAAAAAAATTACAGCACCCCAAAAAAGAAAAAACGTCTCAAAATAAATTGAGACGTTTTAAAGTGTGTGTATATGTGTGTATATGGAATTCTAATTTATCCAAGTAAGAAAGCGTAACCCTTCTTCCCTTTTTTTCCTTTTGTTAAAACGATACATTGAATGATATCTCCCTCTCTAAGACCTCTTATTGGTCTGTCATTAAAGAAATCATATACCTCTCTGTTATTTGGATTCATAACTACTCCAAATTGTACCTGACGTTGGTCAATAAACGAACCATCAGGAACATTCATAGTACCGTCATCGTGTGGTCTTGTAGTAGCCTCAACTACAACAACAGGACCTGGGTCAGTGTCTCCGAAATTCTTAAATCCGAATTTCTCTTTAAGTATTTCAACACTTTTCTCTTTGTAAGATTCTCCATTAACTCCTAGATCCACAAGGTTAGACAATGCCTCCTCAGTAGATCCGTCTTTCAAAAGAGTAAGAGCCAAATACCACTGGGCCTGCTCAGTATATTTCGAATAGTTATTAAGAACAACATTCAAATCATTTTTCGCAGCCTCTATATCTCCCATTTCAATATGGGCAATACCTAAATAAAAATAGTTATCTGCATTTTTCTCAGTTTCAACCAACTGGGCAAGTCCTCTTTCAGCTTCTTCGTAGTTTCCTAAATCATAAGCATAGTAGGCACGATTCTTCAAATTTGTAAGGTCAACAGCTGACCCCCTCTCAATACCCGAAGCGATATTGGTATATGCTTGATAATATTGACCGAAAATTTTGGAGCCATCAACTTCTGATGTACCGCTAAAGAGACCAAAGTAACTCAGTGATACAACCAAAAGCAGAGTAGCTGCAATCGAAATGTATTTTTTCATAGTAGTGTGGGTTTTAGTTATTTGTAGTGTTTCAATTGAGGCTTCTTGGTCTTTTAAAGATTGAAGTACTTTAGATCTAACTTCTTCTCTTATAATATTTTTAATGAGTTTTACTTCTTGAAATTCCAACTGAAATTCAGGATCACTCTTTAGCCTATCGTCAAAATCCAGCATCTCGTTGGTGTCGAGATTACCATTCAAATAAGCATCAATTAAATCTAAATTCTCTTTCATCGGAATTTACTCTATAAGTTTCTTTATCCTTTGAATACACTTGTATTTCAAATTTTTAACAGTGTTACCGCTGCTATACCCCATTATTTCCGCAATCTCATCAGTAGAAAGCTTGTTAAAATAGAACAACTCTAGTATTCGTTTACAAGGATCTCCCATCGAACTGATAATTTCACTGACTTTATCGTACTTTTCGATTTTCTCAATTTCGAAATCATCGTCCTCAAGTATAAGATCATCATCATTAAACTTTCCTTGAAAAGTGATTTTGGTCTTCTTCCTTAAATCACCTAATAACTTGTTCTTTCCAATGGAATAAAGGTATGTTTTTATCCCAGCAGCATTCATTTCCTCAAAACTACCGTCTACGACATTTTCGTAGAAAGACAAAATTGCATACTGATAAATATCAACAGCTTGCTCTTCCGAACAGTTATGAGTGTTTGTGATGTACGCAATGAAGCTTTGCCTATAGTCAGAGTAAATCTGTTCAAGTGCCTGCTGATCACCGCGCTTTAGTCTCACAATAAGACTGCTTTCGCTCATGCCTTCTCTTATTAATGATTTAGAACCCCAAAGGTCACCCTTGTAAAGTGATTTTTTTTTATTTTTTTTGAAAACCCTGCTTTTTTGAAGCGAAATAGGTAAATAACCTATTCAAAGAGTTATGCAATACGGCCCTAAGAACTATAACTTTTTTCGATTTTAAAGTGATTTTAATTGAAATTTTTAAATTAATAGCTTTTGAAGGGTGACATTTGCCATGTTAAATCATTAAAGTTAAAAGAGACATTTTGCAATTGAAAGGGACATCATACTATTTGATAGACGATAAGATTCACTTAATGGAGGATAGTTTCTCCAATGAGCCTTCTTTTATTGTGAACCAGTCTGACCGAAAGTTACTGGAAGGGATCAACATTCTTGTTGTCGATGACAACCCAATCAACCTAACTGTCGCTGATAAAACGCTTTCCAAATTCGGAGGCTCTTCTATCAAGTGTCTTAGTGCCGAAGAGTCCTTAGTAGTTTTCAAAGCAAACCCTATTCAGCTAATCTTGATGGACTTGCATATGCCAGGCATAGATGGTTTTGCCGCTACCAAGCTGATTAGAGAAACAGATAAATTTAAGAACAACCCCATTCCAATATTGGCCTATACAACTTATAGCTACAATGATGTTAAGGTTGAAATTGAAAACTGTGGCATGAATGGTTACATCGGAAAACCATTCACTCATGTTCAGGTAATAGATACCATTCTAGAAGCGGTTGGCGTTCAAAAATAACATTCCTACCTATTCCTTTTTTTATATTAGCTTGCTGCACTACATTGGTTGGTAATTAGAACTTGTTACCCTATTTTTGGCCAAAATTACACCCATTGCCATGCAAAGAGACCAACTCATTTTCGACCTTATTAAAAAAGAACGTCATAGACAAACCGAAGGGCTTGAATTAATTGCTTCTGAAAACTATGTATCTGACCAAGTGATGGAAGCCATGGGTTCGGTACTTACAAATAAGTATGCGGAAGGGCTACCTGGGAAAAGATATTACGGTGGTTGTGAGGTAGTAGATGAGGTAGAGTCATTGGCTATTTCAAGAATTAAAGAGTTATTTGGAGCTGAATGGGCCAATGTACAGCCACATTCTGGCGCACAGGCCAATGCTGCTGTAATGCTTGCATGCTTAAAAGCTGGAGACAAAATTCTAGGCTTCGACCTATCGCACGGAGGTCACCTTACCCATGGCTCTCCTGTAAATTTTTCCGGAAAGCTATACCAACCCTCTTTTTACGGAGTTGAACAAGAAACTGGATTAATTGATTGGGATAAAGTTGAGACCATTGCATTAGAGCAAAGGCCACAAATGATTATCTGTGGCGCCTCTGCCTACAGTCGAGATTGGGACTACAGTCGTCTTCGTGAAATAGCTGATAAAATTGGCGCCCTCCTTTTAGCCGACATTTCTCACCCTTCTGGTTTAATTGCTAGAGGGATACTGAACGACCCATTAGAGCATTGCCATATCGTTACAACGACTACTCATAAAACCCTTAGAGGACCAAGAGGTGGTTTGATTATGATGGGTGAAGACTTTGAGAATCCTTGGGGAATAACAACTCCAAAAGGAGAAATAAGAATGATGTCTCAGTTGCTTGATTCTGGCGTTTTCCCAGGCACACAGGGCGGGCCATTGGAGCATGTAATTGCAGCCAAAGCAGTTTCTTTTGCAGAGGCGCTAAGTGACCAATACATGGACTACATTCTTCAAGTGAAGAAAAATGCCCACGTAATGGCAAAAGCATTTATGGATTCAGGTTATAAAATTATTTCAGGAGGAACAGACAATCACATGATGTTGATTGACCTTAGAAGCAAAGGACTTACTGGAAAAATAGCCGAAGCCACCCTAGGAAAGGCAGACATCACAATAAATAAAAACATGGTTCCATTTGATGACAAATCTCCATTTGTAACATCTGGGATGAGAATTGGTACTGCTGCAATTACATCGCGAGGTTTAATTGAATCAGATATGGAACGAATTGTTGAGATGATTGATCAGGCACTTTTGAACCATGACAACGAGTCTCAACTTAATTTAATTCGCACTGATGTAAATTCATGGATGCGAGATTATCCACTTTTTCAGGCTTAATTAATTGGCACTAGATCAGTTAAATGATAAAACCGAGATGGGCTTTTTAGACCATCTTGAAGAGTTAAGATGGCACTTAGTGCGATCCGTGATTGCTATTTTCGTTTTCGCGCTCTTAGCCTACTTATCAACTGACTTTGTTTGGGGGACGGTTATCTTAGGCCCTACCCAACCTGACTTTTGGACCTATAGAAAACTATGTGAGTTGGCGGAAGTGATTGGCTCTCCTCAGCTTTGCATTGATTCGATCCCCATTTCTTTTCAGAATAGAGAAATGGCCGGGCAGTTTATGATGGATATTATGTCATCGGCTGTTATTGGCCTGATACTGGGCTTCCCTTACGTGTTTTGGGAGATTTGGAGGTTTATTAAGCCTGGCTTGAAGAGTACTGAAAAAAATGCCTCCAGAGGAGCCGTTGCGGTTGTATCGTTCCTTTTTATTCTAGGAGTGTCTTTTGGATACTTTATCATCACTCCACTTTCCATAAATTTTCTAGCCAATTATAGTCTATCCGATCTGATCAAAAACGATATTGACATTAAGTCGATTGTGGGAATGTTAACGATGCTCACCTTGGCTTGTGGTTTTATGTTTCAACTGCCTGTGGTATCTTATTTTCTATCTAAGGCAGGTTTAGTTACACCAGCATTAATGAAAAGGTATCGGAAGCATGCATTAGTGATTATATTAATACTTTCTGCAGTACTTACACCGCCAGATGTAATGAGTCAGGTTTTAATTGCTCTACCAATTACTGTACTTTACGAGGTGAGTATCATGGTGTCAAGAAGAGTAGAAAAGAAAAGTCAAAAAAATAAATAAAATGAAGAATATAGGAATTGGTGGAGACCATGCAGGCTACGAATACAAAAGCAAAATCATACCTTATTTGGAAAGCTTAGGCTTTAGTGTGACAGACTTTGGGCCGAATTCAATGGATTCAGTAGACTACCCTGATTACATTCATCCAATGGCCTCAAAAATCGAAACAGGCGAACTGAGCTTAGGGATTGCCATTTGTGGAAGCGGTAATGGTGTATGCATGACCGCCAATAAGCATCAAGGAATCAGAGCTGCCCTAACTTGGAATACAGAATTGGCCGCTTTGGCACGTCAGCACAATAATGCAAATGTTATTTGTATCCCTGCTAGGTTTGTGGATTTAGATTTGGCCAAAGAAATGGCAAAGGTTTTTCTTGAAACCGATTTTGAAGGAGGCCGTCACCAAAAAAGGGTTGATAAAATCAATTGCTAGTTTACACCCTCAAGTCAGGGCATAAACAAAAAGGTTATTGCTGAAATAGCTAAAAGTAGAAATACAACTTCGCCAACCCATCGTTTCCCCCTTGAGAGTAAAAACTGGGTTGAAAAGAATGTCAATGGAATAGCCATCGTTTGGGCTGTCAATAGTGTCATTTGATTGTCCAATCGAAGGATCACCAAGACAAAAATCAACATCCATAACATCATTCTTTGTATCAAGATTTGATGGTTGGTGAGTCCTGCTCCCTGGAAACTTTGTGCCCCTGATAAAACACTCAAAAATAAAGGCAAGCCAAAAATCAACAGCATTTTATTAACTACCCCGCCTTCTACTTCGTTTATTTGGAACAGGTCTGAAAAGTAATCCCCCAGAAAAACGCCTCCTTGTCCGAAGTATAAATAATAAATCCAGAAGATCAGAAAACTAAAAACAAAGCCATAGGCCATTAAGAAATATCTTCTGACCAAAGTGCCCGAATAGATAACATAAATGACAATGGCGAAAATCAATAAAATAAAATACGGAGCATAACACAGCGCAGCCAAGCCCAATAAGAATCCTGTAGTAAGAATATTCTCTTCGGACCCCCTAAACTTTAAATGAACAAGGATTTTATCTGTAGCTAAAAGCAAAAAGGTATTGGCCATTAAAGCTGGGCTTAAATTTAAAAACTCCTGGTGCGAGCTCATAATCAAGGCATAAAGTATCCCTGGCAAATAAGTATTTTCTTCAAAAGCTGCATTCCTTTGCAGTGTTGAGTTAAAAATTAGCGCCTGTATAAAAACAAGTATGGTTGACACCACAACTGACACCAACACGGAACTATTAAATAAAAATGTAAGTAATCCGTAAAAAAAGACATACAATGGGCCAGCAGAAATAGAGTTGGATATTACTGTTCCTGGATTTTCGTTTAAAGCAGCGCCAAGCAAATATGAATTATTCAGAATATCACCTTCATCCATGCCCATAACGAGCAAAATGACTCTAGTGATGAGCAAAAAGGCAGCTATAAACAATAGCAAGTAAGGATCGTTTTTTCTGAAGAATCGAAGCAATTTGAATGTTGTTACAATGAGTTGCTAAAATAAGCCAAAAAAATGGCAGGAAGGAAAATAGATAAATTAATAAGATATTTGCAGCATGACCCAAAGCCAAAGTAAAAGACAGCTTAAATTTTCTAAACTCATTCAAAAAGAGATAAGCGAAATATTTCAAAAGGAACACTCTGATAAATTCATCGGCTCATTGGTAACCGTGTCCGATGTAAGCATGAGCCCTGATCTTGGTTTAGCCAGAATTTACCTCAGTATTTTCCCAGTGAAATCTTCTGAAAAAATTATGGAAGAAATAGAAGCAGCCAAAAGCAAAATTCGTGGGAGCCTGGGAAGACGTATTGGTAAAGAAGTGCGAATCGTTCCACATATCGCTTTCCATTCAGACAATACTGCTGAGGAAGCGGAGAAAATGGATCAAATCATCAACAAACTGAATATCCCCCCTACTCCAAATAACGACACTGAAGAATAAATTTTGAATCTCTCCAGTTTCATAGCAAAGCGTTATTTCGCTTCAAAGAAAAAAAAGAACTTCATACAGGTACTTTCATGGATTTCCGTGATTGGCGTGGCCATAGGCACAGCCGCCCTAATCGTTGTACTTTCGGTTTTCAATGGCCTTCAAGATTTTGTTCGCTCCATATACAACTCCTTTGATGCTCCTTTAACTATTCAAGCCTCGGTGGGAAAATCCTTCGTGATGACTCCTGAGCTACGCTCAAAAATAGAAACCATAGAGGGTATAAATGTAGTAACCGAGGTAATTGAAGACAACGCCCTGATCCTATTTCAGGATCAGCAAGTGGTGGCTAAAATTAAGGGGGTTGAAAGCAACTACGCTTCCGTAAACCGACTCGACTCTTTCCTAGTAAGGGGGAAAATGAAGTTGAAAGAGAATAACATCAACTATGCAATTTTAGGAACAGGCGTGGCCTATGATTTAAGCCTGAGGCTTGATGCAAATTCTTATGGAATGCAGATCGTCTACCCAAAAAAACTCAGGCCTGGAGTGCCGGTTACCAATAGTTCAATCACCCGAAAAAGCATTGTACCTGCTGCTATTTTCAATATTGAACCCGTTTATAATGAAAGTTATGTATTTGTTCCATTGAGCTTTGCTCAAGACTTAATGGATTATGGGGATAAACGGACTTCCATAGAACTCTACCTCAATGAAGGAGTAAGCATTAAGAAGTTAAAAGAACAAGTTGCAAATACACTCGGAAGTGAATTCAAAGTACTTGATAGCGATGAACTTCATTCTAGTTTATTAAAAGCTATAAAAATTGAAAAGCTTTTTGCTTATATCACCCTCTCATTCATTATGGCCATTGCCTCCTTCAATATTTTCTTTACCCTTTCCATGCTGGCCATTGAAAAGAAGCGAGACATCTCCGTGCTCTACTCCTTTGGGGCTACAACACAGTTTATTCGCCAGATTTTCCTTAAACAAGGCAGCATTATTTCTTTGGTAGGTTCCATCATCGGTTTATTAAGTGGCCTGGGCCTTTGCCTCTTACAGCAGCGGTTTGGCTTGGTGAGCATGGGAATGCAAAGTGCCGTAATGAATGCCTACCCTGTTAAATTGGCGTTAATGGATTTTATAATGGTTGGCGTTAGTATTTTCCTCATTACTGTTTTAATATCCTACCGACCAGCAATTATTGCCTCACGCGTAGAAACCATTAAAAATCTCAATTGATTTTCAAGTAGTTATATTTTTTACTTGGCTTTTTGTTCCATTTCTGCCAGCCCTTCTCAATTTAATAATTAATTTGCGGGTCGCATTTTTTTGAAATGAAGGTATCAACAGGCAAACCGTTCCAATTAATCTATTCGCTTTTTCAGCACGAATACTTAGGCTATCTATTCGAATCCTTTGTAATTCAGTTGGATGATAAAGGTCGCTTAACCCTTCAGCACCAAAACATATCTTCAAAAAACGCGAAAGAATTTGGGGCCAAGATGGACGACCGTGACTTTGAGCTGATAAAGCTCATGGACCAAATGCAACAAGAAGCTATTACGCTTAAGTTCTACAAGAAAAAAATAAAACCCACTGATTTCTTTTTCAAAGTATATGACAAAGAAAAAGGTGATGTAGAATTACAAAATACGATTGACCACTACCTAGAAGTAAGGCGTTCAAGAATTCTAGACCTTATGGAAGGTAAAATGATTTTTGAAATGGGGCGTGATGGTGAACCTGCTTGGCGGCAAATTCATTGGATGGAACAAAAGGCCAGCGTGCTTTTTCATTTCAGAAGAAATGAGGACAACACCCACTATTTCCCTACCATTAAACACAATGGTGAAAGATTAGAGTGGCAGTACAACGGGTCATTTCTCATCTGTAATCAACCGGCTTGGTTGGTCGTAAATGATCAGCTATTCCGATTCGAAAAAGGAGTTGATGGGCCAAAGTTGAAACCCTTTCTGAATAAGAAGTTTGTAGTAATTCCTAGAAAAGTGGAAGCCACTTACTACGAGAAATTTGTCAGTAATTTGGTGGCTTCTTTCGATGTATATGCCAAAGGTTTTGATATTAATACCGAAAGGCATGACCTGATTCCGGAAATTACCTTTTCCGAATTATCAACGGCTCAAGCTGCAACTCCAGACCTTTTTGGATCAGGTAAAAGCAATGGAAAAGGGGATCCAGAACCCGCCAAATTGCTCTTTAAAATTGGCTTTAAATACGGCCCATACACCTTTCCTTATGATGTAAATGCCACTTCATCCGTGAAGTTAGAGCGTAAGGGAGAAGAATATATTTTCCATAAAGTAAAGCGAAATCTAGATGCTGAATTATGGATCATTAATAGATTGAGCGAGAAAGGTTTGGTGCTGAAAAATGGACGCCAGACCCTAACCCGTGGGGAAGGCTTTGCCTGGCTTTCAGAGAAAAAAGAATTTATTGACAACGAAGGTATTATCGTTCGTCAAAGTGAAAAAGACAGCAAACGCTATTTTGTTGGCGAAGCCCATATTGATATCAAAGTGAATGAAAACATCGACTGGTTCGATATTCACGCCATCATAAAATTCGGAGATTTCGAAATCCCTTTTGAGCAATTAAGAAAACTTATTTCAGGCAAAAAAAGGGAGATCATACTTCCAAATGGTGAAATCGCAGTAATTCCTGACGCTTGGTTTGTCAATTATGCTGAGCTTTTCGCCTTTATGGATCATGAAGGTGCTCCACGGCTTAAAAAGCACCACTTGGCGCTTATTCAAGATTTGCAGAACGGACAACTGGCTCAGGTCAGTATGGACAGGAAGCTTAGACAGCTGGAAAATTTTGAAGAAATTGAAGATTTCACCATTCCACCAAGCTTTATTGGGGAGTTAAGGCCTTATCAAAAAGCGGGATACAATTGGATGCGTTTTCTTTCTAGCTATAACTTTGGAGGTTGCTTGGCAGATGACATGGGTTTGGGTA
>CAXBPM010000082.1:0-10662 GCA_963977345.1 uncultured Roseivirga sp. | reverse complement strand
AATACTGCTAAAGCGATTGCTTCATTGTTTGAAATCAGTTCTAAAGTCAACACCTACTACCAAAACCCTTCGGAACTGGCAGAGATTGATGCTGAAGCTTTTGACTTTGCGACTACGAAATTCAAGGCCATTATCAACGATGTGCTAGGTTTGGTTTCTGAAACCGAAAATGCGGCTCAAAACAATGTTTTAGAAGGCGCAATGGAAGTTTTGATCAACTTAAGAAAAGAGGCGAAGTTTTCTAAAGACTATGCGCTTTCAGATAAAATAAGGGATGACCTCAAAAATGTGGGCATTCAATTAAAAGACGAAAAAGGAGGCGAAACCTCTTTTACCATAGACTAAGCATATGATTCTTTCAGGAAGGGAAATTCAAAGAGAAATGGGCAAAGGCATCAATATTGAGCCTTTCAACCAATCTCAGCTGAACCCAAACAGTTATAACCTAAAGTTGCATCAGGAGCTACTCACCTATTCGAATACCGAATTGGACATGAAGCAGCCCAACCCAACGGAAAAGTTGACAATTCCTGAAGAAGGATTGCTCTTAGAAACCAACAAGCTTTATCTGGGCCGCACAGTGGAGCACACTGAGACTTCTAAGTTTGTACCTATGCTGGAAGGCCGTTCTTCTATCGGACGCTTAGGCTTGTTTATTCACGTCACTGCTGGCTTTGGCGATGTAGGCTTCAACGGTTTCTGGACATTGGAGATTTTCTGTGTGCAGCCCATCAGAATTTACGCTGGAGTAGAAATTTGTCAGATTTTCTATCACACCATTGAGGGTGATTACGACATGTACAAAGAAGGCAAGTACCAGAACAACCAAGGCATTCAGCCGAGTTTACTTTATAAGGATTTCGAGAAAAAAGCTTAATCTCAGATATATACTAGGCTTGGGTCAAATCAAGCTTTGTCTTCTGGCCTTTTGAACAGCCTCTAGCTTGTTGTGCACTTGTAGTTTTTTGTAGATGTTTTCGATGTGCTTTCTTACTGTACTGGGGGAAAGGAATAGATTATTAGCAATTACAGTATAACTAAGCCCTTCTGCCAACTGCTCTAACACTTCTTGTTCACGAGTACTTAAATCAACAATATCTTCTTCGATTCGGAGTGAGCCCTGTTTTTCGGGGTAACGAAGTAATTTCAATGTTTTTACGGCAATGGATGGACTCATGGCTGCGCCTCCCTCAATGGTTTCTATAATGGCTTTATGAAGCTTATCCCCTTCAATTTCCTTCAGTAAATAACCATCGGCCCCGACACGAATGGCATTGAAAATATGCTCATCATTATCGAAAACGGTGAGCATAAGCACCTTGATATGAGGGTATTTCTGCTTGACAATATTTACGGTTTCAATGCCATCGAGCACGGGCATTTCAATATCCATCAATACCAAATCAAGGTTGTGATTCTTCTCCAATTTGGCCAGAAATTCACTTCCGTTGTGTACGGTGTACTTAATATCCAAATCACTGAAAGGAGACAGTTTCTCATTAATCGCCCTTGCTAAAAAGGTATTATCATCTACAATGGCCAATTTTATTTTCATAACTCTTACTCTCTTAACTTCTACATATTTAAGCTTCCACAGTCAACTCCACTTTCGTTCCCTTACCTATTTCACTACTTAGCTCAAATATTACTCCTGCCTTTTCGGCCCTACTCTTCATGATATAAAGTCCGTTTCCGGCAAACTGTGTTTTGGTGTCAAAACCTTTCCCGAAATCTTCCACCACGATTTCCACCTTACTTCCAGTGTCTTTGAAGGTCACCAACACTTCTGAAGTTTGAGAATGCTTCACGGCATTATTTATGGATTCTTGGATAATCCTGAACAGGTTCATTCCCACAAAAGCGCTGAGCATCTTATCACTGGTGTCTCCTACGGTGCGGACACTGATGGCATCATCTGTTGCATCGTGGACTGTAGCGGCCAATTGATTTGTACGCTCCTGAATATCTTCTAAACTGATCTCATCTTTATTCATCGCCCAAATGGTATCCCGCAGTTCAGCAATGGTTACTAAGGTGAACTGCTTCATTTGAGTTAGTTTCTCAGCCATAAAGACCTCGCCTTTATCAAAATTGCGGATTGCCGTATCGGTAATAGAAGTAATATAAGTCAGTTGAGAGCCAATATTATCGTGTAAATCGCGTGCGATCCGAATACGTTGCTCCTTCAGGTTTTCCTGGGCTTTTACTTCTACAAGTGCCTGCTCTAATGCCATTTCATTTTTAATCCGCTCCGCTTTCATTTTTTGCTCTCTGAGTAATGCAAAAGCCACCACAAGAATCAAAACCATTAAAGCTCCGCCTGCAAGCAATAAATCATTTCTCTTTTTCAAGGTCAATTCATTGGCGACCAACTCATTTTTTTGGCGAAGAATTTCATTTTCTTTTTGCTCAGATTCATACTTTTCTTTCAGGTTGAGCATTTCTTGGGCCTTTTCATTGAAGAAAAGACTGTCTCTGGCCGCAATGTGCTTTTTAAGATACAGCTGAGCTTCTTTGAAATTCTGCTTACCTTCAAAAATTTCAGAAAGCGTTTTTGCCAGCACGTCTATGGCAGGTAGGAAATTCATTTTTTCAGCCTCCTGATAGGTCGCTGAAGCCAAGTTTTCAGCTTCCTGAATTTTTCTCTGCTGGAAAAGCACATTCGACAGGTCGTTTTTCAAGAAAAGAATAGCCAACCGCTCTCCCCTTTCTTCCTGTAATTCAATGGCCTGATGATAATATTTCGCTGACGCTTCTAGGTGCTTCAATGCCCAATTTGACAGTCCCAAATTGGTTAAAGGATAGGCGGCATCCAGCCTTGCTCCAATTTCATTGTAGCCTTCCAATGATTTTTGAGCATATTCAACCGCTTTGTCATACTCCAGTTTATCCATATAAACAGCTGACAAGTTATTATAACACATGGCTATATAGTATTTGTCGCCAAGGCGCTGGTAAATATCAAGGGCTTTGAAATAGTACTCAAGTGATAAATCAGGTTCTTTGATGAGTTTATACCTGTTGCCCAAATTCTTATACGATCCAGCAATCCACAAACTATCCTTAGCCATTTCATAGTTTTTGAGGGCTTTGAATTGAAAGTCGACAGACTTATCGAACTCGGATGTGCCAGCATAGGCATTGGATATATTGGTATACAAATTACCAAGCAATGTATGGTCATCGCTGTTTTCTAAACCAGCCAATGCCCTTAAGTGATACGCTAAGGCTTCTTTTGGTTTTCCTGCGTCATTCTCCAAAATACCATACACCATTAATATAATGGACTGATAATGATCGCTTTTCATGGATTTAGCGGCATCAAAAGCACGGTCCACATAATGCCTCGCACTGTCTACATTCACAGAACGATATTTCACGGCAATATCCTTTAGGGTAATTACTTTGTCTCCTTCTTTTTTATCCTGAAGCGAAGATTTAAGCACCTGAATTTCTTCCTCAATACTGGTTTGAGAAAAAGCTGAATTTGAAAGCAGCAAAAGAAAAAATAGGACCAGAAATGGGCTTAAAAATGACTTTAGAAAAGACATCCAATAGAAATTAAAGCGCATGTTGATATGCATTAAATGATCGTTCTAAAATACACCTTCTTGAATGAAGCACAAGCAAGGTGATGAAAGATAAAAAGCAAAGCCCGTGAGTTCCAAATAAATTGAGAACCCAGCGAGCATTTGCACATCACCATAAAAATATTCTTAATTTGATTTATCTACTAGCTCTTTCACGGCACTTTTCAAGAAAGCGGTGACACCCAGTTGAGCCCCTTTAATAAACTTACTAGGCTCACATCTCACAGTAATGTAGTCCGAATCTTCTTTGTTTTCTACTTCCCAAACGGTCATGATATTACCATAGGTCGTACCTGGTTTATCTACGTCTGCTCTTTGGAAAGCATCAAATTTTTGCTTCTCCAAAACATCAGAAACCTCAATACCTCCTTTGGCCACTACTTCTCCAATATTATATTTAATAATGCTCGATTCACTGACTTTAAAATTGGTTTCGGCTTTTACCTGAGCCGTCCCTGCCAACCTGCCCAAGGCTTTTGATCCCTCACCTTGTCCGTCTTCGAATGAGCTCACCACAACCACCACTTTGTTAAAGATGAAATCATTCTTTTGCGAACCTATCTTTCTTTCTGTACCTGTTTCAAAATCTGCCAGTGTAGCAATACCCGATTTCGTTTTATCAAACTCTTTTTGAGAAACTACAAACTTCTGGGTGGAAGGTCTGGTCAGTAACATCCCAAAACGTTCACCACGTTCTGGCCCATTGCCGGCTTTCAGTTCCCATCTTTTGTCGCGGCTAGTTTGGTAAAGTTTATGATCCCATACTTCTTCAATTGGGGCAATCTCAAAACCTTGCAACTCTAGTTCCTTTACATAATCAGCATACAGTTGGTCGGTAAGCTTCTGTAGTGCTTCTTGATCTAAACCTTCAAGCACCAAGGTCAATGAAGCCTTGGCATCACCTTTTAGGCCACCTCTGAACATTTTACCACCTTTCTTTTCATCCTCTAGGCTCAAGGCCGT
Source organism: uncultured Roseivirga sp. (assembly GCA_963977345.1). Taxonomy (GTDB): domain Bacteria; phylum Bacteroidota; class Bacteroidia; order Cytophagales; family Cyclobacteriaceae; genus Roseivirga. The sequence goes on along the minus strand of CAXBPM010000082.1, from coordinate 6,109 downwards.
TTGGTAATTCACTTGAAAGTCGGAAATGACTACGCGCTTAGGGCTTTTTCTAAAGTTTAGATTGGCAGGCCCTAGAATTTTAGTTTTATAATCCTGTACCTCTTGCGATAAAGCCACGGAGGTAGATGTAAAAAGAATGAGTGCGAATAAGAGTAAAGGTCGTTTCATCATTATCTAATTAGTTATAATTAATAAGTCAAACTTAGGCTGCTCTCCTACGGCATTCAATAGGGCAATTGACGTAATCTGCTTCGCAGAAGCAGGGAATCAGGAAATAGGAAATCAGTTAAACAGGGATCGGGGAATCAGGGATAAGGCATAGGGCTACATGTAATGTCTGGAGCAACCGAGCTAACAGAGGTTTGGAAGCAGTTCAAAATGGTTAAAACCATTCCTTCAACTGACTAATACAAATAGCCCACGGTTTAAACCGTGGGCTATGAAAGACAATAGCTAACCAAACCGTTTCAACGGTTTAAAATTGCTTAACGTAACCACCATCCTTCCAAAAAAATTCAACTGACTCGCAGCGCTGGGGAGCAATGACGGCTAACGCAGGCCTTCTTAGTTTTTAAGCACTAAGTAGCACCAAGAATATTACTGTTTTATAAGATAATTTCACTAAACTTATAGCAAGTTTAAAAGCTGCGTACAGCACACCCTAATTGGGGAATAAAGCCTACTTTTTGAGAGCTATTGGAAACACAACGTGCAAATAAGTGAGCATAGACCAACATTTCAAGTAATACAAAAGGAAGACAACGCAAATAATGGAAAATAGACTTGAGCTAAAAACAATCAGTGAATTGAACCAATTTTCGTTCTTCGTTCCTTCTTACCAGAGAGGATACAAATGGACAAAAAAGGAAGTAAATGATTTACTGAATGACATAAACGAATTTAAGCCGAGAGTTATAGACAACTCAGATGAGAAAACCTGGTATTGCCTTCAACCAATTGTTGTAAAGAAACGCAATACGAATCAAAGCTCATTTGAAGTAATCGATGGTCAACAGAGGTTAACTACAATATTTTTAATTCTCCACTATCTCAATCAAGATTTCGTAGAGAGTCGTAGAGAAAAACTATTCCACCTTGATTATCAGACAAGAATGGAAACATCAAAATTTTTAGGGGAATTAGATGAAGATAAACTAAATGATGATAATTCAGACTTCTTTCACATATCTCAAGCCTATCAAACTATTTCAAAATGGTTTGAGGAACGTAGAGTAAACTTTGACAAGCAAGAATTTGGCTCAAAATTCAAATATAATTCAAAGGTAATCTGGTATGAATCAAAAACGGAGAACCCAATTTCAATTTTCACCCGAATCAACATAGGGAAGATTCCATTAACTAATAGTGAGTTGATTAAAGCTCTTTTCTTGAATAGTTCAAACTTTATTCGTTCCAATAAGGAACAATTAAGGTTAAAACAATTAGAGATTGCCACGGAATGGGACAATATTGAGCATGGCTTACAAGACGATAGGTTGTGGTACTTCCTAACAGGAAATAAATCTCAGACAAACCGAATAGAATTCATCTTCAATCTAATGAATGAAGAGAAAGACGAAAATGATCCATATGCAACGTTTCGGTTTTTCTCTAAGCTATTTAAAAACAGTAGTCAAGAAACTATAGAAGTAAACTGGAAGACCATTAAAGGATATTATCAAAGGTTTAGTGAGTGGTTTGCGAAACGGCAATGGTATCATAAAATAGGATTTTTAGTGACCGTAGACGCAATAACTATTGACAAGCTCTATGAAGAATCAAATAGCTTGTCAAAGATAGAATTTGGTGATTTTCTAGATGACCTGATTTCAGAATGTATGAAAGGAATAGTACTTGAAAACTTAGGATACCCTGATAAAAAAGAAGTAAGAAAAACACTTCTCCTCTACAACATCCTAACTATGCTAAACAGCCCTAAGGACAATTCATATTTTCCTTTCAATTTATTCAAAACCGAAAGTTGGGATATTGAACACATCACATCAATAAAAGACACTATACCTGATAAGAATCGCAACCATTGGTTAGATGATGCAAAAGTATTCATTGATATTTCTCAAAAGGAGGGTAAGCAACTTTACGCTAGATCTGAAAAATGTAATATTAATAATGAGGACGAATTCAAAGAGTTATTTCAAGATATAGTTTCTCATTTTAATTCAGAGCTTGGTGATGATGCAATTAATGATATATCTAACCTTACTCTATTAGACTCTGAAACTAATCGAGGTTATAAAAACGCAGTATTTCCTCTAAAAAGAAAGACAATTATCAATAGGGATAAGTCCGGGGTGTTTATTCCTATTTGCACGAAAAATGTGTTCTTAAAATACTTTAGTGAATACCCACCGAAAATCTCATTCTGGACCGAGGAAGACCGTGAGAATTATGAAGCGGATTTGTTTTCTGTACTCGATAAATACTTGATGTCAAATGATTAACGAAGAAAATTATACTGGACGTATTTTGAACTTTAAAGAATTAATGGATGAATACGAAGTCCAAATACCAATTATTCAAAGAGATTACGCTCAAGGCAGGAAGAGTCAAAAAGAAGTAAGAGACAACTTCTTGGGTGCACTTCATAACTGTCTAAAAGAATCAAGCCCGATAAAACTTGACTTTATATACGGTAGCATAATTGATGAAAAATTTCAACCACTTGATGGGCAACAAAGGCTTACAACCCTGTTCCTACTCCATTGGTATGCTGCAACCAAGGAAGGAAAAATGTCGAATTCAGACGTAAAAACTATACTCAACAGATTCACATATGAAACAAGAATCTCTTCGCGTGAGTTTTGTCAAGCATTAGTTCATGAATCAATTTCTGAAATAAGTCCTGAACATAAGCTAAGTGAATCAATAATCGATAAAAATTGGTTTTTCTTATCATGGACTAAAGACCCAACTATAGACGCGATGCTCAGAACCATAAATGCTATTCATGAAAAATTTTACGAAATAGATAATCTCTGGGACAAACTTTCTTCCAATCTTATACAGTTTTACTTCGTTGAACTCGAGAATATGGGTTTAACAGATGACTTGTACATAAAGATGAATGCAAGGGGTAAACTATTAACACCTTTTGAAAACTTTAAGGCTGGTTTTCAAAAACGAATTGATGAAGAAACATGGGAAGAAGGAATAGATGTTAAGGAACACTTTGGTGTTAAAATAGATAACGATTGGACAGATTTTTTTTGGGATCACTTCAGAAAAGGCGATACTATCGATGATGCTCAAACTAGACTGACTAGTACCATTGCGATGATCATGCAATCTGTTGAAAGGATTAATTCAACAGAATCAAGGGTTGACTTGATAAATCAATTGCAAGAAGAACCAAGCCAAGTAAGACCCATACATTTCACCAAGAGAGGCTTTGACTATCTCTTATCTACCTTTAATACATACAATGAAAAGGTAGTACTATCCAACTATATAAATGATAGACTCCTATTCCCAATGTGGAGACATACTCCAAAGAGTTCTTTTCTTTCAATGATAGTTTATGAAGACAATTCTACTTCGACTATTCAACGAGATAGTGCCACATACACTCAGAAAGTTTTGTTTTTTGCTGAATCTGTGTTTTACAAAAAAAATGATCAAGCGAACCGAGAAACGTATGAAGATTGGATGCGAGTGGTTCGAAATATTATTTCAAGAGCTGATATTGACAAGGATGGCTCAAGACCAGATATAGTAAGAAGTCCTCAATCATTTGACGGGATAATCAATCTAATCAACGAACTATCGGATGGCTGCCAGAGCATTTATCAGTTCCTTGCAAAGGAACCTAATTTGAAATCACAATACGCAAAGGATCAAATAAATGAAGAAATAGTAAAAGCAAAGTTGATTAACCACAACTCTTCTTTTAAAGAGGTTATTTTTAAGGCTGAAGACAACGAATTACTTCGTGGTAAAATAAGTTTTTTGTTTCACTGCATAGATTATGACTTTGAGCCTACTAATTTCAATATTGAATTATTTGAAGCTGTTTCAGGTGTCATTAATAAATACTTTGATAATGAAAAAAGCCTTAACAATGAGATCAGGAGAGCAATGCTCACTATTGAAGTAGAAGGTATCTACGAATTTTATTCATACTGGTGGTCATATTGGCATATTGGCCAATCGACTAAAAGAAGATTGTTTGATAGGTTTAGAGAGATAGAGTATTGTATCAACCACGATCATTACAGAGAATACTTTAAACATTTCACCCTTAAACTTTTGGATAAAAGTCCATCTCAAATCGCATGTGAATTTGTCGCACCAGAGCCATTCCCAAACTGGAAACTGAGGCTAATTAAAGAGAATAACCTTTTAGATCAATTTAATAAGACTAACCACATAGCAATAGCAGAAGATAACACCCATTGCTATATTTTGAAGAGTAAGAGGCCAAGGGAAATTGAGGGAAACGTAAAAATAATGTAATACCCGCAATCACGTAAAAAGCCGTGAGCCATAAGCCCACGGCAAAACTTTAAACATTAAACCCTAAACCAACTTCAATACCCAGTATAAATAAATGGTGCCCAGAAGTATGGATGCGTTTGATCGCCATATTTTCCTGCAATAAAATTGCGTTTTACTTGGGCCAAGGCGGCTGTGGTGGCCATTTTTTCATTGAACATTCTGCCGTACAATTCTACGCTGAGGTACATGGTACCGGTGTCACTCACGCTCCATAAAGAAGTAAGACTGCTGTTGACGCCCGCATTGAATAAAGCCTGATTCAAGCCTTTGATTCCATCCCCTGGCGACTCTACTCCTAGCGCAGTTTGACAGGCGCTGAGCATTACAAAATCAACAGGCAAATTCAGTTTTTCTAATTCACCCACCACAAGCATTCCATCTTCGCCATTTACGGGTGTTGATTTTACCGTCATGGCAATGCCACTCAAATCAAACACATAGGGATGTACGCTGGCGTGGCTCGACAAGTGCACTGCTTTATATTTCCCTAATTCATTCGCCTTGCTCATGCGTTTGAGCTCATTTTCAGTCATCATCTCGTCCAAGCGTACATCGCTGTTCGGAATAATCTCTTCAACAATCACCACTTCCTGTCTTCCGCCTTCCAAAAAAACCATAGGCTCCTCTCCCTGAAAAGTGGCGAAAGCATAATCAAGCGGTTGGTTCTTTTGCAAATCTTCTCGCACGCGATAACGCAGTTTCTCCAAGTCACCCAGTGAGTTCAATGGTGCTTTAGCAACGGAATAATTCTCATAAGTAGCGCCACCAAAGCCCAATATATTCTTCTCATAGGTTTTCTTAGGTTGGTTTCTTAAAGTAGCAAGTAAGGCGGCATTTGGAATGTAGCCAATTTCGAAGCGTTCCGCCAAATAGCGCCCGTTAGCATCAATCAGCGCATCAAAAGGGATGGTACCGATTAAACCTTCAGGACTGATGGTCAGTTTGGTAATGCCTTGCAGTTTTTCTTCTAAACCATCGATAAATGTGATATGGAAGCGCTTTAATAAATCAGGCATTTTCTCTTTCTGGAAGAAGACATATTGGTTATCTACCACTTTGGCTTCCATGTGTTTTCTCAGGTATTGGGTCATTAATTTAAATTCCCCACGACCGAACATGTTGAGTTTTCGGGTTTTCTCACCTTTCAGGTAATCGAGGTTCGGACTTCTAAATTCTTGCTTCGCCAGTTCTTCCTCTAAAACAATCAGTTCAGGATCATTCTCTAATAAATCCACAAAAGCCCCAGCCGATCTGTTGTATCGGGTGTACACTTCATTTTTGGTCACCAAACACATTAAGTAGGTGCCTTCATAGGTTGTACCTTTAGAAACATCGATAAAAGAAAGATAGGCTTCTTTTTCACCCAGAATAGCCTGAAGTTCCTTTAAGCTGAGTTGTTTCTTCTCACTCCTTTTGTCATTCAAAAGCGAATAAGACCGGTTGGATTCAATCACATCATAGATTTCATCGAACTGCTTGGTTTCGTAATAGGTTGCCGCTAAGAACCCATTGACTCGCTGAAATGCATCCAAATACCCTCGCTGCGCTAAAGGATCTAACTTTTCCAAAGCAGCAATTTCCTCTGCTCTTGCTT
>CAXBPM010000081.1:0-10728 GCA_963977345.1 uncultured Roseivirga sp. | reverse complement strand
TCAGGAGCAGTATATTCTATAATTTCAGTACATAAGTTGGATGACTTGATTGTACCTAAATTTTTCTGATTTGATTTTTTGTTGGCTGCATCCTTATACAACATATAAGGTGTGCCCGTTTCTATCTGAGATTCTAATACTTCGAACCAAAGGTCTTGCGCTTTTACCGTTTTACGGCCTTTACCTTCACGCTCGTATTTCTCATACAATCTTTCAAACTCTTCACCATAACAATCAGCCAAACCTGGTGCTTCGTTAGGACAGAAAAGCGTCCAATCTTCGTTATTCTCTACTCTTCTCATGAAGAGGTCAGAAATCCAAAGTGCGTAAAATAAATCTCTAGCCCTTAGTTCTTCTTTTCCGTGGTTCTTTTTCAAGTCAAGGAAATCGAAGATATCAGCATGCCAAGGTTCCATATAGATAGCAAAAGACCCCTTTCTTTTCCCACCACCTTGATCTACATAACGAGCCGTCATGTCGAAGTTTCTTAACATTGGTACTATACCATTGGAAACCCCTCCAGTTCCTTTGATATACGACCCTTTTGCTCTCACATTATGAATGCTAAGCCCAATACCACCAGCTGACTGTGATATTTTTGCAGTTTGCTTAAGCGTATCGTAAATACCATCAATACTGTCATCTTTCATTGTTAGCAGAAAGCAAGATGATAGTTGAGGTTTTGGTGTACCTGCATTAAATAATGTAGGTGTGGCATGCGTAAACCATTTTTCTGAAAGCAGATTGTAGGTTTCGATTGCCTTTTCAATGTTTTCTCCATGAATACCCACCGCTACTCTCATGAGCATGTGTTGTGGACGTTCAACGATTTTACCATCGATTTTCATTAAGTACGAACGCTCTAAGGTTTTGTAACCGAAGTAATCGTAGCTAAAATCTCTATCGTAGATAATAGTGGAATCTAGTGTTGCAGCATGTGCCTTCACTATTCCGTAAGTTTCTTTCGATACCAGTGGTGCATTTTGACCTGTCTTAGGATCTACATAGGTATAGAGCCTCTTCATGGTATTTGAAAATGACTTGCTGGTAGTTTTATGCAAATTGCTAATGGCAATTCTGGCCGCAAGCTTTGCATAGTCAGGGTGTTTCACGGTCATGGTGGCCGCGATTTCAGCTGCTAGATTATCCAGGTCTAGTGTGCTTACTCCGTCATACAATCCTTCAATTACTTTCTTGGCCACTTCCACAGGCTCAACGAAAGCGGGATCTAATCCGTAGGATAGTTTATCTATCCTGGCAGTGATCTTGTCGAATTTCACCGACTCGTGTCTGCCATCTCTTTTTACTACTAACATATTTGGGGTTTTTGGGGGTGTTTATAAATATAAACTAAAAATCTTCATCCATACTAAATTTGTGCGCATCCGGATCGTCACCTTCCTTCATCACGCCAGCTTTTTGGTATTCACCTACTCTTCTTTCGAAGAAATTGGTTTTACCTTGAAGTGAAATCATTTCCATGAAATCAAAAGGATTGGTGGAATTGTATTCTTTTTCGCATTCCAATTCCATCAATAGTCGATCTGCCACAAACTCTAAGTATTGCGTCATTAAATCGGAGTTCATACCGATAAGACGCGCGGGAAGAGATTCAGTAATAAATTCTCTTTCTATATCTAATGCTTCAATTATAATCTCTCTAATTCTTTCTTTCGGCACCTTATTAATCAAATGCTGATTATGGAGGTGACAGGCAAAATCACAATGCAAACCCTCATCACGTGAGATGAGTTCATTGGAAAACGTAAGTCCTGGCATTAACCCTCTTTTTCTTAACCAGAAAAGCGAACAGAAGCTACCAGAGAAGAAAATTCCTTCAACAGCAGCAAAGGCAATAAGCCTTTCTCCAAAAGACGGAGACTCAATCCATTTCAAAGCCCATTCTGCCTTCATCTTAATGGCATCAAAGGTTTCGATGGCATGAAAAAGTTCATCGGCCTCTTTTGGGTTCTTTATATAAGTATCAATTAAAAGCGAATAGGTTTCTGAATGGATGTTCTCCATCATGATTTGGAAACCATAGAAAAACTTCGCCTCGGTATACTGAACCTCATTAATAAAGTTCTCGGCCAAGTTCTCATTCACGATACCATCAGAGGCAGCGAAAAACGCGAGCACGTGTTTAATGAAATAGCGCTCGTCATCATTTAACTTATTATCCCAGTCGGTTAAATCTTGATGCAAATCTATTTCTTCAGCAGTCCACATACTGGCTTCTGCTTTTTTATAGTAACCCCAGATGTCATCATGCTTGATTGGAAAAAGCACAAATCTGTCCTTGTTCTCTTTCAATAATGGTTCTTCTGTTATCGCTCTTCGCTCACTCATCTTTCGATATCGGTTTTATTCTTTAACTAAAAAGATTACGCTGCATCAAGTTTTGCCTGACGCAAATTTTCATCCTCAGGCATCACCTTGGGATAGTATTCCTATACAATATAAGGTACTTCTGTTATAAGTGTCTGACATTCTTGGGAATGAGACTTTAACAGAAAGATAGGTTGTTGTTTTGGGGTCGTAACCTGAAACAAATATTACACAAAACTGCGTAAAAATCAACGTGATTTTTATGGTTATTTTTCATATGTAGCACCTTCAATATGATCTCATAAATCATTGTATAATAATTAATTATGCAATTCAATATAATCCATAACTTACACTTGTATTCAGCGCAATTGAAGATGAAAAAAAATGAAAATTTAATATTGTAAAATCTCTTGCATTTATGATTTCGATTTGGTTTGGATTTAGAAATCAAACTGTTATCTTTGCATTCCGTTTTTGAAAAGATTCAAATTAATGTACGCAATTGTAGACATATCAGGGAAGCAGTTCAAAGTAACACAAGACCAATTCGTTTATGCCCCATTAATGGCAGGCGAAGAAGGCGCTTCCGTAGAGTTCGACAAAGTCTTATTGATAGACAATAATGGCACAGTCGAGGTAGGCGCACCTACCGTTAGTGGTGCAAAAGTTTCCGGTAAAATTATCGGACACGTAAAAGGTGATAAAGTAATCGTCTTCAAGAAGAAAAGAAGAAAAGGTTACAAGAAGAAAAATGGCCATCGCCAGAACTTCACCAAGGTCCTAATCGAAACAATATCTAAATAACAACTTACCATGGCACATAAGAAAGGAGCAGGTAGTTCGAAAAACGGTCGTGAATCGGAAAGTAAACGACTAGGTGTTAAAATATATGGTGGTCAAGCCGCTATTGCTGGTAACATCATTGTAAGACAAAGAGGAACTAAACATCACCCAGGTACAAACGTAGGTATTGGCAAAGACCATACGCTATTCGCTTTGTCTGATGGTGTGGTTGAATTCAGAAAAGGTAGAAAAGACAGATCTTTTGTTTCTGTTGTTCCTTTTTCAGGAGAAGCTGCTGAAGCTTAATCAATAAAGTTCTTAAAATATAAAAAAGCTCAATCTCAAAAGGATTGGGCTTTTTCTATTTCACTTCCGACAAGGCCACAGTCAAAGGAATATCAAAAGATCTGTAGGTATCTACTCCCAATTCCTTTTCCATTCTTCTTCTGGCCTGAATTAGCTTTATATCAAAAGGGTTGTACAGAATTAACTCTGAAACCGCACTATAAGCCTTTTTCGTCTTTCCCTTTGCTACATACTTTTCATATTGCTTCAATTTCAAATTGTAACTCTTTAGTTGATACCCTTCTAAAGGCATTTTAGGCTCATTGTAAGTAGTTCGATTGGCAGATGCTTCTGCAGCCCTTATCATGGCTTGCGCTTGTGCACTATTTACTTGCCCCGAAGTGCTTACCGACACCCCTGATACCGTTCCAGAAACAGAGCGAACCTTCATCATTACTTCAGCCCTACTTGGCTCTAACCACGCCCCATCATAATCGGTTTTAAATCCTTCAACTGAGCTTTGAAAAGCCTCTTGATAGCCGTGATGTAGACTAAAGAAAATTGTCTGGTAAATGGAATACTCTTCAGGCTGAACAAGAAACTGGTCACCTAAACTTCCGATCAAAGACGCCACTGCTCCATTAATCTCCTTTCCTAAATCTGTAAGAATTGTCGCTTTCATTGTACCCTCTGGCAATATCATAATCTTAAAGATCATAGTCCCTTGCTTTTCAGCCATAGTCGCCTCTCTTGGGTATTGCAGACTCCAGATCTTCTTCAAATAGGCCTGTCTTCCATACTTGAAAATTAAAGAGTCTGAACTAGATCTCTCATTTAGGCTACCAAAAGCCATCTCTAACGATGAAGAGTGAATGTCAACTTTAGCATTTAAAGTGACGGAAAGAAGAAAAAAGGAACACAGCCAAATAAACTTCATAAAAACAGAATTTAAAATCAATGATAGCTATAAAGGTATATTTTCTCATGTTTAAAACACAAATAAATAACCCTATTTCTACTTAAATGATTTTTAAAAAATTGCCTCTATAAAATAAGTAAAGGTAGAAGGGCGAAGGAGTAATGTAAAGATGACACCGTAGATGGCGCCAAAAAGATGGGCATCGTGATTAATGTTGTCGGAATTACGCTTACTCATGATAATGGAGTAAACAATAAAGAGTCCGCCTAGAATGTAGCCAGGCAAACAGATAATCGCATAGAGACATAGGTCTCTAATCGGATCGAAAAGAATAAAAGCCATCACCAAGGCCGAAACCCCACCGGATGCCCCTAGTGAATTATAGTTGTAGTTATTTTTATGCTTTATCGTTGTGGGGATATTCGCCACAATTACGGCCGTGATAAAAAGAAGGATATAAAGCACAAGGCCAAGCTCACCAAAATAGCTGTAGAAAATTTGCTCTATCGCCAGACCAAAAAAGTAAAGCGTAAACAGGTTTAAAAGTAAATGGATGCCATTATTATGGACAAAACCCGAAGTAATGAGTTGATAATACTTCTTTTCGTGAACCACAGTGTACGGATTAAGCATTAAACGCTTCTGCCATTCTGGGCGCTCCCAAGCAAAATACGTGATCAAACCAATCACGGCCATTAATATGTAGGTAACCTGCATCTAGTGTTCTCTATCAATTAAGTATTCTGCGAACTTCTTTAACGAAGTTCGCTTCTCTTCTTCAATACCAAGCTGCTTCAAATCTGAAAAACCATGGTGGAAGTATTCGTTCATCTTGGCTTTGGTTAAGGCTTCAATGCCAATGGCATCATAAATGGCACGTACCGCCTCCACTTTGGCAACAGCGTCAAATTTTTCTAGCCCCAACCAATAATCGAGTTGTTTTTTCTGCTCTTCATTGGCCAGCTCTAGGGCTTTTAGCAAAAGGAAAGTCTTTTTATTAGAAATGATATCTCCTCCTACCTGCTTTCCAAACTTGGCCTGATCGCCATATACATCCAGCAAGTCATCCTTTAACTGAAAACCAATCCCAATACTTACCCCGAAGTCGTAAAGCAGCTCAGCGTCCTCCTTTGAGCTTTGAGCAAGCATCGCTCCCAGTTTCAAACTAAAGCCCAAAAGTACAGCAGTTTTGAGCCTAATCATATTGATATAAGCCGACTCCTCTACAGTTGCTAAAGTTTCAAAATTCATGTCCAGTTGCTGACCTTCGCAAACCCCAGCAGCACAAGCGTTAAAATCCTGTACTATCTGTCTCAGGTTGGCCGGAGCATCCAAAAGCATGTCATAGGCTTTCACCATCATCACATCACCTGAAAGAATGGCGGTATTAGCATCCCACTTTTCATGCACAGTGGCTTTACCCCTTCGCAAAGGAGCATTGTCCATAATATCGTCATGCACTAGGGTGAAATTATGAAACACCTCCACGGCCAAGGCCTGGTCTACAACAGTTTCGGGATCGTCTTTAAAAAGCTTATAAGCCAAAAGCACGAGTAAAGGGCGCATTCGTTTTCCACCCAAAGACATGATGTATCTTATAGGATCATAAAGCTCCTTGGGCTCGCTACCGTAATTCCTTTCTTCTAACCTTTTATTTATGAGCTGAACCAGCTCTAGGTGATTTTCGGTCATCCTCTGCAAATGTTAAATCGATGGTTCTTCTGTCAATGTCGGTGGCTTTCACTCTCACATCTACATTGTCGCCAAGGGTAATGATTCTCTTGTTTCGTTTACCAATCACACGATAGTTTTGTTCATCAAACTCATAAAAATCATCTGTGAGATCCGACATTCTTACCATGCCCTCACATTTGGTTTCGGTGATTTCCACAAAAATACCCCATTCCGTAACACCACTGACAATCCCTGCAAAAACTTTGTCTTCGGCCATGGCCATGAACTCAACTTGCTTGAATTTAATAGAAGCACGTTCAGCATCGGCAGCACGTTTTTCTCGTTCCGAAGTGTGAATACATATTTCTTCAGTTTCTTCTTTGTCCACTGATTTATCGCCATCCAAATAATGCTGAAGCAGACGATGCACCATCATATCGGGGTAGCGCCTAATGGGCGAAGTGAAATGCGTATAATGATCGAACGCCAAACCAAAGTGACCATTCTCGGCCGTGGTATATTTTGCTTTCGCCATGGTACGGATGGCCAACTGCTGTAAAACGTTCTGTTCAGGTCTACCTTCTATTTCACTAATTAATGTATTCAGTGATTTAGAAATTCCTTTACGTTCTATATCCATTTTATGCCCGAAACGTATCGCGAAATTCGAGAATGTATTCAACTTTTCCGGATCAGGATCATCATGTGTTCTGTAAACAAAGGTTTTGGGTTTGTCCCTCGTACCTTTTTTAAACACAAACTCAGCCACGCGTTTATTGGCCATGAGCATAAACTCTTCAATCAGCTTATGTGCATCTTTCCTTTCCTTCGGGGTAATTCCGAGCGGTTTACCGTTTTCATCCAGTACGAACTTTACTTCCACGGTTTCAAAATTCACCGCACCATTTTTAAAACGTTTGTCTTTTAAATGAAGCGCCAATTTATTGAGGTGGAGAATATCGTCTGCAAAGTCCCCTTCACCAGATTCAATCCTTTCTTGGGCCTCTTCATACGTAAACCTTCTGTCGGAATGAATGATAGTTCTACCAAACCACTCGTTTTTGACATTGGCATTTTCATCCAATTCAAATACAGCTGAAAACGTAAGTTTGTCTTCATTAGGTCGAAGAGAGCAAAGTCCGTTTGATAGTCTTTCTGGCAACATCGGAATCGTGCGGTCTACTAAGTAAACTGAAGTAGCACGATTCACGGCTTCTTTTTCGAGTTCAGAATTTGGCGTTACATAATGTGTTACATCGGCAATGTGAATTCCTACTTCTGTATTTCCGTTCGGCAATGTTTGAACAGATAATGCATCATCAAAATCTTTTGCATCGAAAGGGTCAATCGTGACGGTGGTCACATTTCTGAAATCTCTACGTTTGGCTATTTCTGCTTTGGTGATTTTATCTGAAATGCTTTCAGCTGCCGCTTCTATTCCTTCTGGAAACTCTAAGGGCAAGCCAAATTCGGCAATGATAGAATGCATTTCCGCATTGTGCTCACCGGCTTTACCAAGTACTCGGGTGACTTTTCCTTCTGGTTTTTTATTCCTCTCAGGCCACTGCGTAATTTTCACAATGACTTTATCATTGTGCTTTGCACCGTTTAAGTCTTTAATGTTGACGAAAATGTCGTAAAACATTTTTCTGAAATCGGAAATCACGAAAGCGTATCGGCTCGACATTTCTATTCTGCCAACGAACTCATCGCGGTTTCTTTCCAGTACCTCAACAATTTTACCTTCAGCATGCTTTCCATGCTTTTTGTTCTTCAATACCACTTTGACTTTATCGTCATCCATGGCGCCATTGGTATCGTCTATCGACACCCAAATATCAGCGGTATCCTCGTCACCACCATCGGGCGTTACGTAGGCAAACCTTGCATTCACAAAATCGACTGTTCCCGTAATGGTTTCTCTTTCGCCCTTATCGAGCGCAAAAGAGCCATTTCTTAACTTTTTAACCGCGCCTACATCTTCCAAACGGAAAATGGCATCGGTCACTACTTTCTTCGAGTTTTTATCTCTGACCCCAAGGGCCGTTAATATCTGCTTGATCTGATATCCTCTACCCGGATGTTCACCGAGGAAATCGAGGATGAGAGGCTGTACTTGTTTAGCTCCACGATCGGAGCCATTTGTATTTGTTTGTTTGTTTTTTCTATTACCCATAAAGGGGTTATTTAATGTTGTTTAAAAATATGCTAGAAATTAAGCAAAGGTGGGGAGAACACGAATCTTTCTAGATGATGAAAATGTCATCATTTTCTATTGCAGGGAATTGATTGAGTTTTAAAAATACCTGCGCGAGCACAATTACGTCCTTTTTACAGTATTTAGCAATTCTCTCCAAATCGTTTTCTTCGTAATACACTCTATTTACTTGACTTCCATCAATGTCGTCTTTACTGGTGGGGATGTTCAAAATGGCGGCCAACAAATCCAGTGAAGTAAAGTGTTTATAGTCACCAAACTTCCACATTTCCATGGTATCCAAATGTGGAATTTCCCACGGTTTCTTACCAGACATTTGAAGTGTTTTAGGCACCTCAATGCCATTTATGATCATTCTTCTGGCGATATATGGAAAATCGAACTCTTTACCATTGTGTGCACAAAGCCTCAGCTTTTTTGATTTGAACTTTTCTTCTACCAAGGTTTTAAACTCGGTTAGAATTTCAATTTCATCGTGGCTCGATATGTCCTTCACCCTAAGCGAAAAGCCTTTTTCTTCCTCTTTAAAATAGCCCACCGCAATGGAAATAATTTTTCCAAATTCTGAATAAATTCCTGCTTGGCCATACAACTCGGCTGGCGACAGCTCATTTGGATTTCGTAAGAACGCAGCTTTTTTAGTCCAAAGCTTCTGCATTCTTTCAGATAATTCATCAAAGCTTTTATGGGCTGCGGCTGTTTCTATATCCAGAAACAAAAGGTCGGAAAACTGTTTCATCCTTTTAAGATAATAAGTATTCTAACAATTATAATACTGAATACCAGATAAAAAGGGCACAAAAAAAGCAACTACCACCTGTAGTTGCTCTCTTAACCTTAGTTTTTGAAATAAAGTTTAGTTTCTGTTCATACAGTTCAAATCGCTGAACGCTTCTTCTAACCTTTTCACAATGCTTTCTTCTCCTTTTCTTAACCAAACACGTGGGTCATAGAATTTCTTGTTTGGAGAATCATCGCCTGCTGGGCTACCAATCTGACCTTGAAGGTAGTCCTTCTTGTCGTTGTAATAGTTATGAACGCCATCCCAGAATGCCCACTGAATATCTGTATCAATGTTCATTTTGATTGAACCGTAAGAAGTAGCTTCCTTGATCTGAGCAGGCTCTGAACCTGACCCTCCGTGGAATACGAAAAACACTGGTTTGTCTTCCGTATTGAATTTAGTTTGAATGTAATCCTGAGAATTTTTCAAGATCTCTGGCTTCAAAGAAACATTACCTGGCTTATAAACACCATGTACGTTCCCGAAAGAAGCTGCAATGGTGAAGATATCTCCCACTTGTCTTAAAGCATCCCAAGCCTGAGCTACTTCTTCTGGTTGAGTATACAGTCTTGAAGCGTCTACATCTGTATTGTCTACACCGTCTTCTTCTCCACCCGTAATTCCCAACTCTATTTCGATACCCATTTCAAGGGCATGCATTTTTTTGTAATAATCAACACTGATAGAAATGTTATCCTCAAGCGGTTCCTCTGAAAGGTCGAGCATATGCGTGCTGTACAACGGCTGACCATGTTGCTTGTAATACTTTTCTCCGGCTACTAAAAGTCCGTCAATCCAAGGCAACAATTTTTTAGCCGCATGGTCCGTGTGAAGAATTACCGGAACTCCATAATGCTCTGCCATTTGATGCACGTGCATAGCGCCAGAAATGGCTCCTTGAATTGATGCGTTGTAGTCGTCATTTGCAAGTGATT
This sequence comes from uncultured Roseivirga sp., assembly GCA_963977345.1. Taxonomy (GTDB): domain Bacteria; phylum Bacteroidota; class Bacteroidia; order Cytophagales; family Cyclobacteriaceae; genus Roseivirga. The sequence continues at coordinate 799 of CAXBPM010000081.1, read as the reverse complement.
TGCCAGCATAAAAAGCGGCACCACTTACTGAAAACTGGATCATTACTGGTGAATTCACTTTGGCCGCAACCTCTAAAACTGCATTGATTGTGTTTGTACCAGTAACGTTTACTGCTGGTAACGCAAACTCATTCGCTTTGGCATAAGCTAAACAATCCTTAAGCTCTTGGCCATAAAGTACACCACTTCTGAATCTTGACATTTCTTTAATTTTATGCTGGTTAATTTTGGGGCAAAGAAACGAAATTTATCTCTCTAAAGGAACTCAAAGGGGAAGGAATAAAGGATTTGAGCACTAGTCAGTTATGGATTGCATCATTTAATTATGAACGATCATGTAAAAGTGGCTACACTGCTCCGATTTCTTTTTTAACTTCCGCCTCCAAATTTTTATGACTATGAAAAAAACACTCTGCATACTCTTTAGCTCTGCGCTAGTCTTTACGGCTTGTTCACCAAAAGCCGATGACCAAGCCACGGTTTTCAAAAAAATCAACGATGAAGTTTTAGCCAATTCTAAAGCCTACGAAACCTTAGGCGAAGCCACTTCTACCATTGGGCATAGACTTACGGGTTCTGAAAATGGTGCTCAAGCCGAGCAATATGCTTATGACCTCATGAAAGGCTACGGCATGACGGATGTTCAGTTCCAACCTTTCGAAGTAGAATCATGGTCGAGAGGAGACATTGATGTTCAGATTGGTGCGAAAGGCAAACTGGAAACTGTACCTGCGGTTACTTTAGCACACTCTCCTGTTTCGGCAGACGTGACTGCTGAAATTGTAGACATGGGCAATGG